>CAMLER010000755.1 GCA_946478915.1 uncultured Chryseolinea sp. | reverse complement strand
CTTGGTCAATTCGGGTTCCGAATCCCAATTCTATTCAAAAATGCTTCCTTCTTTCGTTTTGAGACATCCAATGATGTGTTGTTGTTCAGCACCACATATCCGCCATCTCCTTTTACATATTTTTTTATCGAATTAATGTTGATGAGATAAGAATTGTGAATACGGAAAAAGTTATGGTCGGATAACAGTTCGTCGTACTCTTTCAGTGTTTTACTAACCGTATACTTTTCTTGTGCGGTAAAAATCTGCGTGTAATTGCTGGCAGCTTCACAGTATAAAATATCCTGCACATTCAGAAAGACCAAACCTTCAAGGGTTGGTAATGCAATTCTAAAATCTGATCCACTTTTCAAGTGTTGAACAAGTTGCGTCAACCTGCTTGCCATGTTGTGCGTCACCCGTTTCTCAACCTTGCTCACCGCCATCTTCAATTCTTCTATATCGATTGGCTTCAGTAAATAGTCAATCGCCGAAAATTTGAACGCCTTAATTGCATACTCCGTGTAAGCTGTAGTGAAAATCACCTCGAAATCGATCTGTTCAAATTTTGTGAGCAAATCGAACCCTGTTTCGCGCTGCAATTGAATGTCAAGAAAGACGACGTTTGGGGAGTAATTTTCAACTGCTTTAACCGCCTCATCGATATTTTGACATAATGCAACCACCTCGGTGTTCTTCACAAAATCCTGCAACAGGATCTGAAGGTTCTCCCTAGCTTTTAACTCATCATCCACAATTATCGCCTTCAACATAGGGTCAATTTTCCAACAATCAAACGTAAATAAAGCCTGCTTCTCAAGTTGTTAATAAAACAATATTTTCTTACATGGCTACCCAAATCTTCACTAACGTTCCAGTAGACTTTTGGCCATCAAAAAGATCAATTATTTCGAGCGATGCCTTTTCCTCCAGGTTGACCAATTTAAGACGCTCTTCGGTCAATATTGTGCCCATCGATTTGTGCTGTGGAAAATTTTGTTTTCGCAATTTCCTTGCCTGCTCCCGGCCAACACCGTCATCTTCGATTTCAAAAAGTACAAAATTTTCATCCAGTCGGGCAGTCACTCTTAGTGTTCCTTTGGCGGCCTTATTGTACAGCCCGTGTACAATGGCATTTTCGACGTATGGCTGGATCAAAAGCGATGGGATCTCAATCTTATCTACATCAAGTTCGGGTGCAACATTAAGTATGAAATCGAACTTATTTTCAAATCGAAGCAGTTCGAGATTTACGTAGTGCGTAAGTAGTTCAACCTCCTCTGCCAATTTCACTTTGTTACTGACAGAATTAGTTAGAATACCGCGGATCAACTTTGAAAATGTAGATAAATAATTAATTGCATTCCGCCTGTCATTCTTCGAAATAAAAAATTGAATCGAGTTTAATGCATTGAAAACAAAGTGCGGATTCATGACCGAACGCAAAGCCATTAACTTCAATTCACTTATTGTTTTATTAGCCATTGCAAGCTCACCTTCCTTTTGGATGCGTTCAGTCACATCTTCTGCAAAAACCGAAACGCCTGTTATGCCATTAAGGCCAACTATAGGGCTTAGCGAATAGTCCAGATATTTATCTCCCGACTGATGCGATTCCTTAAAAACCTCGCCTGACAAGGCACGATCATAACGCTCTGCCCATACGTCCCGTAGCCTTACCAATTCCGGGTCTACAATTTCGTCACCCACAATTTTTTCACCCGCCTTTAAGACAAGTCCAAAATTCGCCTCCAGGTAGTTTTTTACAGGATCATTAAATGCAATTAAGCGATGTTCCCTATTTACCGACCACACCAGCAGTCTCGTGTTGTTAATTGTCGAATTCAAGTTCGCTTCACTTAGCAACAATTGCTCGTTCAAGTTGCGCTGATATTGAAGTGCTTTTTCGAGCACTTGTTCTCTGGTCCGCTCTCGCGTAATATCCAACCAACCACCCAGTGCGCGTACTGCTTTACCCTCCTCATTTCGAATAATGGTTGCCTGATCCATCATCCATGCATATGTTCCCTGTACTTTTCTCACGCGGTAAACGTCGACGAATCTTCGAGCACCGGAAGTAACGATATAGTCAAAATAGCGTACCACCCTTTCGCGATCTTCGGGATGGATTGATGCCTTCCAATCTTCATGCGAATAGTTTTCCCTTAATCCGAATTCTTCCAATGCGTTACTGCCAGCAAACCAGTTAATCTTTCCAGTCGCGAAGTCCTGTTCCCACATGGCCGCATTTGACATTTCAGAGATGAGTTTAAAGCGCGAACGATCAATCTCCATTGCAACGTGGGTATTGTCGAGCTTCTCCTGTTTCTGGACGATCTCCGAAATATCATTCCACACACTGATGATACTCGTGGCATCACCGGTGCGGTTTCGCAGGAATTTTACTTTATCAAGAACATGGTAATAAATACCAGCCTTTCCCCGAAAACGATATTCATACTGAAGCGAGGTTGTTTTCCGATCTTTGAGTGCCTCGCTGAAATCCGTTAATACCTTTTCCTTGT
>CAMLER010000754.1 GCA_946478915.1 uncultured Chryseolinea sp. | reverse complement strand
TTATTTCCCTCGCGTGATCCTGATCGAGTGATATTGAATCTCACCGAAAACCCTGAAACTTCGATTGCTGTAAACTGGCGAGCCGATACAACCGTTGCTTCCGGTATGGTGGAATGGGCCCTTGCAACCTCCGGCCCTGAATTTCTAAACAGCGTTAAGAAAGTAGCAGCCCAAAAAGAATACCTTAAGGTAGTACGCGAAGGAGACCCAATTGTGGCTGCTAATTATTTTTCTGCAACGATCGATGGCCTGACTCCTGGCAAAAAATATGTTTATCGCGTGGGTTCGGATGCGGGATGGAGTGAATGGTACCAGGTACAAATGCCCGACGCTTCCGGGGAAAAGCTAGCATTTATATATTTTGGCGATGCTCAGAATGATTTGAAGTCAATGTGGTCGAGGGTGATTAGGGAAGCATATAAAACACTTCCCGCTGTGGATTTCATGTTGCATGCGGGAGACCTGATCAACCGTCATGATCGCGACGTGGAGTGGGGCGAATGGTTCTATGCAGGAAACTTTATCCATGCCACCGTTCCAAGCGTAATGACACCTGGTAATCATGAATATGGAAAGGGCGTAATTCTTTCTCCTCAGTGGCGACGCCAGTTCAACCTTCCTTTAAATGGTCCGCGCGGACTGGAAGAAACATGTTATGTTGTCAACTACACAAATTTGAAGGTGGTGTCACTAGACGCAGAGCAGATCGATGAATCACCTTTTTATCTTGAAAAGCAAAGAGCGTGGTTGGATTCAATATTGAGTCACGATCCGAAAAAATGGACTGCAATAACTTTTCATTATCCGGTCTTTTCAACTAAACCAAACCGCGACAACGAAAATCTTAGAAATAAATTTAAACCGATATTCGATAAACATAAGGTGGATATTGTACTACAGGGTCATGATCATGCTTATGGAAGGGGTATGGTTAGAAATGTTCCTACCGGAAAAAATAAAAAGGACGAGGGATCGGGTACCGTGTACGTTGTATCTATCAGCGGGCCAAAGATGTACGACGTGTCAAATGATCCCTGGATGGAACGAAAAGCGAGAAGTACACAGTTGTACCAGGTGATTTCCATTGAAAAAGATAAACTTTCCTATGAAGCCTTCACAGCGAGCGGCGAGTTGTATGATGCTTTCGATCTGATAAAATCCCCTAAAAAGATAAATAAGATGGTGAATCGCATTCCGGATTCGAAGGAGAGACTTTAATTCTTAAGGTTTAAGGTTTGAGGTTTGAGGTTTCTGACTTGCGCGTTCTTCAACAATAGCGACGTTTTGTGATCTCAACATTAGCCTCTGGTTTATCTCATCATTCACTATCCGGGCATCGGTTCTGTGTTCGATAGTCTTTTCGATTTTCGATCAGCGGTTTACCGATTACCTTTCCTAGGGCTCTGGCATGCGTTTTTCACAGGCGACCATCTTGGATCGAGCAAACCGACCCGATAGCATTGGGTACCCGATTACCGATTACGTCTAGCTCTGGCTATTCGTTTGATTACTGGCAATTATTTGAATCGAGCGAACCGATTACCGATTACCTGCCTTACTATACCTCTTCATAATCTCATTCCAATTAGTAAACACAATGCCTTCCTTTTTAAAGAAATCTGTCAGCTGCGGGTCGGAGAACATTTTTGCTTCCCATACGCGTTGCTGCCATGAATTGGTGATCGTTTTCAGATTTTCTGTTTCTACCGAAGGGTGAAAAATAATTTCTGTTAAACCAGGTTTGAGCGACTGAATAAGTTTCTTGAAGTTTTCAACTTTTTCTTCGTATGTATTACCATTGGGAGCACTGCTGAAAAAATCGAGCTTGGGCAAGCTATAACTTTCGAACAGCTTGACCACATCATCGGTGATAGGATATCCCATTTTCCTGAAACCTTCCAATACCTCCGGATCAGAAACATCGATCACATTTGCAGGTATATTATATTCCTCGGCAACTTTAAAAAATGCTTTAATATAGTCAGCGTGAGCGTACAGTGTACCCATATGCGTGTCAATATGATCGGGACGGTAACCCATTTGAATTGACTTTTCAATTTGCGCCCTGATTTCACGCTCAACCTCCCCGGCAGATGCGTGCGTAACCACACCGGGAACGTCACGCCAAAGTTTTTCGTCTTGATCCAGAAGGCCGGGAACAGTTTCTTTTTTTGATACCGGTCCCCAGCGGTAAGTTTTCCACTCGCTTGTAAGCGTTAGATGCAATCCGATATCTTCCTTGGGATTTTTTTTCGCCCACTCGATCATTTCGGGAGCGTATTGACAGGGCATCATAATAGCCGCCGACTGAATCTTTTTTGTCTTGAGGTAATTAATTGCGGCGGTGTTAGCTTCCGGGCACATACCAATGTCATCGGCGTGTAACATGATTACCTTATTTCCTTTTGGAAAGCCTAATTTTTCCGCCCAGGTCATTTGCGAATCATTTTCGGTGATTTGCCCCTTTGTGACAAGGGATGCGCATATAAATACCGGCAGGAATAGTGCAATGTTT
>CAMLER010000753.1 GCA_946478915.1 uncultured Chryseolinea sp. | reverse complement strand
GTTCGTTAGTATCCTTTTGAAGTTTATTCTGTGCCGCCCGGCTCTGCAGAATGACCCGGGCGCGGCTAGCGTGCCAGTTGCTCTTCGTCAACTGTAAGTCTACCAGCTGTGCGTCCGTCATTTTCGTCAGGTCGCTGTATCGGCCATCAAAGTTTTGCGCCATAGATTTTTCAGGACTTATCCGGAAAATTCGTCCGGTCTCGTGATTAAGCACGTCTGCACCGCAGATGTCCGCATCGTGCCAGTCCAAAACATATAGTGCGCCATCTGGACCAACTTCCATGCTGAAACCTACCCACTGCGCATTATTTGCCATTGCAAAATCGTCTCCGTGCCGTGCAGTAAAGCCAGAACCTTTTCGCTCGACAACATCCGACAGTACGGCATGCTCGTGAATATTAGCCATAAACAACCGGCCATATTGAGAATCGGGAAATGCGTCAGACAAATAGACTCTTAGTCCTCCATGAGCCGAGCGATGTCGATGGTCGGCAATAGTCTTGATATCATTGTACACGTATGGATTATAATGTTGTCCGCCTTGGCGATGGTACACTCCGCCCGGTATCACATGCCACAGATGAGGGATCACACAGGCGCTGATAAACATTTGTCCCTTCGCATCGTAATCAATACCCCAGGGGTTGCTGAATCCGTGTGCGACCACTTCAAATTGATCTTTTACAGGATGGTACCTCCAGACTCCGCCATTGATATCAACACCTTCGCCCTCGAGTATATCCTTCGGGAACGGATCATTGTGCTTATATATACGACCTTTGCCTTTGGCTAATTTAATTTTGGAGGGTGTGGCAAATCCCTGGCAGCCATACAACCATCCGTCGGGCCCCCAGTGCAGGCTGTTCAATGTTTCGTGCCTGTCTCTTATGCCCCAACCGGTCAGCCTGATCTCGATATCTTCCATGTCAGCTTTGTCATCTTTGTTCCGGTCAGGAACAAACATGAGATTTGGTGGTGCGCCAAGGAAGAGACCGTCAAAACCGACAGCAATAGCAGCGGGAAACGCGATCCCTTCCAAAAATACTTTGCGTGAATCGGCTTTTCCATCGCCATCAGTATCTTCTAAAATAAGGATTCGACTTTTTCCAGAATTTGAAAAGCCCTCTCCGCGCGATTCGTAATCCTTGTTCTCTGCTATCCAAAGCCTTCCGCGATCATCCCAGCAAAAAGCCATAGGCTGTGTCATCATTGGTTCAGCAGCCCACACGTTGGCCTTGTATCCAGCTGGAAGTGTCATGTTCTGAACAGCTTCTTCGGGAGTCAAGAATTTAGCAGTCCGGCCTTCGTCTCTGGCAAGATCCCAAAGTGATGCCGTTGCATAGGTAGAGTCGCCAACGTACGTCTCCCACGATTTGATCATTTCCACATCATTAAGCACTCCTCCGTAGACAACAAGGCGATACTGCAGTGTTTCCGTTCTGCCTTTTGCAATTTTCCAATCACCCAATCGAGCTATTGCCGGTCCAATTCCCAATTGTCCATCGACACGCCACGGTTGAGGGAATCTCTCATTATCCATGTGGTCAAAGATGGCGATGTGTGCAAGATCATCGCGTCCCTCGACCTGCATGCCCACGTCTACCCACATAGCACGTTGACCTTCAGCCTTCTCGTTGCGCTGGCGCGCCGCATTGATTACTTCTCCAGCAATTCCCTCTCGCCACGGCATTCGCAGAAACAGACCGCCGTAATCATACTCACCAATTGTGACATCTGTTTTCGCTTCGCCTTTCCATTCAAGGTCGAGGTAGTATTTGCCCTTAATCTCCATCATCGACCAGGTCTGAGTTTCGGTCATGACGGGAGTACCATCTTCTGCGAGCATGTCATAAACCGTTCTCCATTTCACGACCTTACCATCACCTTCAACAATCTCAGCAGATACACGCTTCCAATAGCCGTCACTTGGGTGATGGAAATAATCCCTCCCATTGACGCGGGTGAATCCCCAGTACAAGCCTGTCTGGTGTTTGTGATGTCCCGGACTGTATTCGGTCAACACGCCTTTTCCGTCAGGTGCGACTATGGGATGAATGTATGGGCGAAAATCTTCTTTTGTATTTTGCGTGAGAACTGGTTCATTCTCTTTGCTGCGGAATATAGATAATGCTCCCGTCGTGCTGTCATGTTCAATTCTCAACATGGTGGTGTCGTTAGTACTCGCTTTTTCGGAGGACTTCGAGGCACAACCAAAACCAAGACATAAAGCGAGAAAGAGTATGGGAACGTTGAATGTTATTGCGCGTCTCATTTTTAACTGTTACTTAAGTTTGAATGTGAATGGTCGATTACTTAGTAAAAGGCTTCTTGGATTTCGGCCGTTATTATCCGACTAAATCCCAGGTAAGGGTGTATGGCAATATATAAAATCGATCGGAGAACCGGACCAGATGGTGCACAGACTTTATAGTTCCTGGAATAAAACCTATTGATCCATGTTTTTTTTTCAAACGCAGAATTATTTCCCAGCGATAAAAAAGGAATCTTCGCGACGA
>CAMLER010000752.1 GCA_946478915.1 uncultured Chryseolinea sp. | reverse complement strand
GATTCGTTTGAAGGGATGCCCGAGAGCGCTGAGGTCGAAGATGAAGGAACGTGGAAGCCGGGACAATTCGCGAGCACAATAGATGAGACTCGTACTTTCCTCAATGATTATAAAATTGACTGGAGCCGCACACATTTAATAAAGGGATGGTTTGAAGATACTTTGAATAGCTCCACTACCGAGCAATATAATATTCGCAAGGCCAGTGTAATTATGGTGGATTGCGATATCTATTCGGCGTCAAAAGTTGCCCTGAACTACAGCTTGCCAATGATTAAAGATTACGCTGTTATTTTCTTTGACGATTGGCGCGACGACATAAATTTTGGAGAGTATAAAGCTTACTCAGAATTTCTTAATGAAAATCAAAACCTGCATTCAGAAGAAATTGGCACCTATGCGCCGACCGGGAAGATTTTTTTAGTTAAGAATAAGAATGCAGGAATTTAGCGCTGCGACCTAACGCAGATTGTCCGGACATGTATGAAGCGTTATAAACAAAAAAGCAGTTACGATCGTAACTGCCTGATAATCAATGCTCCTCCTCTTGGACTTGAACCAAGGACCCTCTGATTAACAGTCAGATGCTCTAACCAGCTGAGCTAAGGAGGAATCTGTTAAAATGGGAGTGCAATATTAGTAAGTTGAGCCCGGACTTACCAAAATCAACACCAATTTTTCTGCAATACTTACGGCGAAAATGTAAACATTCTCAGAAAAACGTCGTATACTTACTTTGTAATTCAAAGTACTTTTTATTTGAAAGGTTCGGTGCCTATACCCCCAGTCAGGCAGGATGGCCTAAACTAATGATAACTCATACACTCATCAATTCTAAATCAAAACAGAAATGGAAGCTTTAACTCAATCTACGTCCCTGCTAGACAGGTTCAACAAATGGATCCAGGAATCAATCATGATCAAACTCATTTCAATCGGATTTCTCATTCTCGTCCTTTTGATCCCCACAAATTGGATTCAGGACATGATCGTGGAACGCCAGGATCGCGCGGGCGCGGTTATGCAGGAAATTGCAATGAAATGGTCGGGTAGCCAAACGATCTCCGGCCCCGTGCTGGTCGTACCCTTTAAGAAACTCGAGACGATCGATCGGGGTAAGGATGGCGTTGAGCGGCGTGAAGTTGTGGAGAAAGCTTTTTTCCTTCCTGAACAGCTTGATATTAAAGGCAATATCCGTCCCGAAATGCTGCACCGCGGAATTTTTGATGCGGTTGTTTATGAATCAGCGCTTCAAATAAAATCATCTTTCAATAAACCGGATTTTAAGGAACTCGGTATCGCCGACGATATGGTTTTGTGGAACGGTGCGCACATGGTCTTCGGGATCACCGACCTGCGGGGGATAAGTGATAATCCAACATTTGCTGTGGGTGAAAAAACATATGTTCCTGAGCCATCCAGGAATTTGGGTGTTTCTGTTGTGGGTAAAGTAGGGGAAACAGCGGCGTACGCGTCTGACACCAGAAGAGAAATGGTCTCAAGCAGCGGCATCGTGACAAAGCTCAATTGGGAAAACGCCGAGGCATTCAACGGGACCGTTAACATTAAGCTAAATCTGAAAGGCAGCAGCAGACTGGACTTTATTCCCGTAGGAAAAACTACCGACGTTAAAATCGATGGACCATGGGCAGATCCAAGCTTTGACGGTGAATTCCTGCCAGCTGCCAGAGAGGTCTCCGCTGCAGGTTTTTCAGCATCCTGGAAAGTACTTCATTTCAACCGGCCGTTTTCGCAGGAATGGACAGGCAGCGACCAGCAATTAAGTGGCGCAGACTTCGGTGTTAAATTATTGTTACCCGTGGATCAATATCAAAAGAGTATGCGCACATCAAAGTATGGGGTACTGATCATTTTACTCACATTCATAGCGCTGTTCCTGGTTGAGATTACACAAAAGGTCAGGATCCATCCGTTCCAATATATCCTGATCGGTGCCGCGCTCATTATCTATTACACGTTGTTGCTAAGTTTTTCCGAACATATCGGCTACAACCTCGCCTATGTTGCCTCGTCTATTGCAACGGTAACCCTGGTGAGTCTTTACGCAACGACCTTCCTGCCGGGAAAACGGCTGAGCATTCTTTTTATGTTGCTGCTGATAATCTTTTATTCATTTGTATTCATCATCATTCTCCAACAGGATTTCTCTCTTCTGCTGGGCAGCATGGGACTCTTCCTGATCGTGAGCTTATTGATGTACTTTTCAAGGAAGATAAATTGGTACAGGGAGGCGACGGTGTAGTTGGTGATCGGTAATCGGTTGGTAATCGGTAAACGGTCGGCTCGATTGTAGTGTGGCGCCGATTTACCGGGTTGTGAAGGTAATCAACCGAACTTTGGCTAGCTTCAGGAGCGTCTCGCAAAGGCGCATGCATTAACATCGAGGGAACCGATTACCAGATAGGTCACCGATTACCTTTACTTCAGAAAGGGATAGCGGTAATCAACAGGCGGAACGAAAGTCTCCTTTATCGTGCGCAGCGAAACCCACCGAAGCAGGTTGACCT
>CAMLER010000751.1 GCA_946478915.1 uncultured Chryseolinea sp. | reverse complement strand
CTCGCAGAGATGAACTCAGAAATCAATTCTGGGAAAAGTTTGTTTTTATAGGTTAAAAATATTCCTAAACCGCCTGCAGCATAAACGGTATTACTTTCCGAAAGGTCATAAAAGGGAAAGCGACGATAATCCTCAATTACTCCGATAACTTCTGCTTCTTTGTTCACTCCCCAGTCGCCCGTTCCCACCATAACCTTTGCGCCCAGCGCATCCAACGGATCATCAAAACCAATAGCCTTGGCAGCTGGCCTGCTAATAACGACAACATCGCTTCTGTCATCGCGCACAAAATTTCTTCCCGCTAGTATTCGAAGCCCAAAAAAAGGGATAAAGTTTTCGTCGACCGCATTGCACTCAACACCAGAGGAAATGGTAGTACCAAGCTTTGTAATGTTTCCGGGCTTGTTTCCTGGTTCTCCGATAGCATAGCGACTTAAGGTTATATTTTTGACATTCTTTAGCGATTTAAGTTGTCCCGCCAACGCTTCCATACTTTGCTGATAGTTGCTTTGCCTTGTGACAGGGCCCTCAATTGTAACTATCCCATTGCGATTGTAACCGGTTTCCTTTGCAAGGATAAAATTGAGTTGATGATACACGACCAATGCCCAAAATATAAGCACTATCGCTGAAGCAAATTGAAAAGTGGTGAGACTAACTGACATCGGATTTTTGTTTGACTTTCTGGAGAAGCGCGCAAGCAGTATCCTTGGCTGATGTCGGATGCAGATGTAAGCTGGATAGAGCCCGGTGATAATAATGCCGCACAGTACAATGATGACAATTGGTTGCCATGTGGAGGCTTCGATTAGCCATATTCCTTTGATATGGATATCGAAGAAGATACTCAGCGGGGAACGGATGATCTGAAAGATGGTTAAGGAAATACCCATTGCCAATAAATTGATCAACGCGGCTTCAGTGAGAAATTGAAGTATTACATCAGTAACGCCTGCACCATTAGCTCTTCTTGTACCAAACTCTTTCATTCGGGTGGAGATCCTGGACAGCGTCAGATTGATATAATTTATCCACGCCATTGCAAGTACCACTACAGCAATACCACCAAGTGTTATGAGCATAGTTTTTGATTTTCGTTGAAACCCTTCATCACCAATCAGTCCGCGGTTGAAAGCAATTTCGTCCAGGGGTTGTACAAACGGTGTGATCTTACAACCGTTGCAGGTGCTTAAGATGTGTGCCCAGTATTTTTTGACGTTTGCCTTGAGTTTCTTATCAAATTCATTTAAGGATGTATTCCGCACTTTTATGAAATTCTGAGTGCCGCCCCAGTATACGTTGCTCCATTTCGTTAGCAAACCTTCATTAGAAATAATCATATTATAATTGATACGAGATCCGTGAGGCAAGTCGTCGTATACTCCTTGTACATATAAATGAATACTATCATTCAGGGTTAGTATTTCTCCTACCGGATCCGCCCCGTCAAAATATTTTTGGGCGGTGGACTTCGAGAGAGCAACGTAATTCACACCTGCCAATACCGATTCGGCATCGCCATATAGCAAGGGGATGCCGAAAAATCCAAATAGATTCCGATCCGCGTACGCCACACCTGTTTCCCTAAAAACTTTTTTATCTCCGGTTGAATTTACAGTAGCAATCACTATGCGCCTGCCGTGTCCTTTGTGCAGGTCGTTTTGAAAGAATCCAGCCTGTTCGGAGATACGTACGAAACTTTCTATTTCAGGGTAGTCTTCTTTCAACATTGGAGGAAGGTCCGCTTTCGAAGCACTGAACGTAATATGCCCTTGCTGATCTTGTTCGACAAAACTCCATTCAAATCCAATCCTGGCAATGCGCTCAAAGTCAATATATTTTTGATCGGCCGCCAATTCTGAAGAAGAGTATTGCCAAAGCGTAATGAAACTGGTGAAGCCTATCGCCAACCCCGTTACATTAACGAATGTGTAGAATGGATTTCTGGTAAGCAGACGGACCGAAAGTTTGATGTAGTGGAATATCATAGATCATTTTACGATTATGCTTGACAGACCAAATGCCAGACCATTGTTGAATGAAGGTAAATTGCTTCTGGAAACAACTGAAGAAATAATTTAGTGCATCATAATGAAACAGTGAAATGTTTCATTATGATTCAGTTCCAAATTGAACGGAATTGGTATAGTCAACTTAATAATTCACCTCCCTCGGTCAATCGTGAGATATGACACAGGGCCAATTAATGGGACGCGCATCATTCCAAGTTTTAAAGGGAGAGCTTATCTTGTTTATCATAAAGGGCTTAATGAGTAATTTAAAAATCTGGCCTAACCACAGTTTGTATTTGCAGACACTGCGCAAAATGACACCGACCCAGCGGCTGGCTAAGGCATTCGAGCTTTCAGCCATAGCGAAAGAATTTCATGGTTGGACTTTATAAAAGATTTGCTGCCAAAGATGAAGCCGAAATCAAGAAAATCTATCTGGAGAGAATAGCAAAGTGTCACAACAGAAAATTATTAGAGCGAGTATTGACTGTCCTCAACGCCGAGGAAATTGACTACATG
>CAMLER010000750.1 GCA_946478915.1 uncultured Chryseolinea sp. | reverse complement strand
TGATGCCTATCATCAAACTGCATCATCGCCGGAGGGAAGAGGCTCATATAGCGCGATTCAAAACGCATTAAAGATGAGCAATCTTCAGCCGAAGGATATTGACTACATTAACCTGCATGGAACAGGTACGCTCAACAATGATCTTTCTGAAGGTACAGCCATATCGCGAATCTATGGTGAAAACTATCCAAGATTGAGTTCCACAAAGGCGTTCACTGGTCACACACTCGGTGCAAGTGGAGGAATTGAAGCTGTATTTTCCATCATGGCGATTAAGCATCAATGCGTCTTTCCAAATTTGCGTTTTGAGAATCCTATTCCTGAAATAAATATCACGCCTCAATTAAAATACGAGGAGAACTTGAGGATACGGCATGTGATGAGCAATTCTTTTGGGTTTGGCGGGAATTGTTCGTCAGTGGTTTTTTCTGGTTTAGGGGAGGTGAGATAAGGGATGGGGCAAGCTATAAAGGTATAAGGTATAAGGTATAAGGTATAAGGTATAGGGCTATGAAATGCACTCCATCATTTTCGCACAAACTACTATTAACTATTATCTATTAACTATTAACTATTAACGAATAACGGATAACGAATAACGAATAACGAACTCGTGGTATACATAAAAGGAATAGGCGCAATATCTCCTCAGAAAACCTGGGATGATAATGCTTTGCCTGCTCAGTTAATAAATTATCATGGTGATAAGCTCACTTGTGATGAGCCCGATTATTCGAAATACATAGATCCGAAACAATTGCGCCGCATGAGCAGGATTATTAAGATGGGAGTTGCGGCAGCGACCATTGCCTTGAAAGAAGCTATGGTCGCGGTACCCAACGGTATAATTACTGGCACAGGCTATGGCTGTCTTTACGATACCGGGATCTTTTTGAGCAAGATGATTGAAAACAAGGAAGAGGCATTAAACCCTACGCCATTCATTCAGTCTACACACAATACCATCGGCTCACAGATTGCTCTTCTGATCCAATGTCTGGGCTACAATCAAACCTACACCCAGCGAGCCTTTTCATTTGAGAATGCATTATTGGATGCCATGCTTGATTTAATAGAATCGCCCTCGCAGTCGCTACTTGTCGGTGGTGTCGATGAGATTACACCAACGAGTCATGCTATTCAAAAACGATTTGGAATTTTCAGAAGTAATGCAGCGAGTCTGGATCTGTTTAAAGATGCTGCAAGGGGAACTCTTAATGGGGAAGGTGCTGCATTTTTTGTGCTATCGGGTGAACAGGGAGCACAAGATCGGGTATGCATAGAGGGTGTAAAAACAATTTACAATCCGGGAAAAGACCTTGAAGATCAAATCAACTCATTTTTCGAAGGCTTATCGCTTAATAGAAAGGATATAGATCTGGTGCTGGCAGGCAAATGCGGTGATAAAAAATTTGACGAGCCTGTGGAATTACTTACAAGTTCGTATTTTACCGGAAGTTCTGTTGGTGTGTTCAAACATTTATGTGGGGAATATCCAACAGCTTCCGCGTTTGCGCTCTGGCTTTCAGCAAAAATCATTGCGGAGAACTTCATCCCCGAGCATGTTGTTGTGAGGGATGTAAACCGACCGTTGAAACGGTTGTTGATCTATAACTCTTACTTTGGAAAGCAACATTCAATGATTCTTCTACGGGCATGTTAAAAGCGAAAACCGTCAACGTAATATTTCTGGCTATACTACTGGTTATGGTTGCAGTTAATTTTGCGACTCATTTTTCGGGATGGTGGTATGCTGTGTTGGTGATAGTGTATCTCAATATTCAGGTATATGGAGCTTCCGTGTTGTCGGCTGAATTTTTTTTACCTGTCAAGTACATGGGCGATCGCAACTCAAACAAAATTGCGATCACTTTTGATGATGGTCCTATTCCCGTCATGACTGAAAGAATTTTGGACGTACTCAATACCCACAAAGTACCTGCGGCATTTTTTTGTATTGGTAACCGTGTTCATGATTACCCGGCACTGATTAAGCGGATTCACGAAGCAGGTCATTTGGTGGGTAACCACAGTTATTGGCATGGAGCTATGTTCGATTTGCAGTCACCGGACAAGATTGCCAAGGAGCTTGCAGATACCGATGTGGCTATACAAAAGGCGATAAATAAGAAACCGAATTTCTTTAGACCACCATTTGGAGTAACAAATCCAATGGTAGCCGCGGCAGTTAAGCGGCGCGGCTATAAAACCATCGGATGGACTGTACGCTCATTTGATAGTATGACAAAGAATGGAAACGCTCTTCTTGACCGCGTGACAAGGTCGCTTAAAGGAGGCGATGTAATATTATTTCACGATTACAGCACCGCTACACTGGAAATGTTGCCTGCGTTCCTTGAGCAGGTAGCAATTCTTGGTTTAAAAATTGTGAGGGTAGACGAATTACTGAAGGAGAAGGCGTATGCTTAGCCAATTAAAAATTTTTAGAGCGTTAGTGATCGGATTGCTTTCAATAATGTCCGTGGAATCCTTTGGGCAGTACTCCGGATACAAACCAGTTGCAGATCTGGCAACATTTAAGAAGACAT
>CAMLER010000749.1 GCA_946478915.1 uncultured Chryseolinea sp. | reverse complement strand
TGGCCGGACTTGATCCTTGCAGGTGAGTGGACACCTATCATGGTATTGATCAATGAGTCTGGGAAGTTCTCGGATCGATCAGATAAATACATAACCCAACCAAGTCATGGTTGGTGGAATAAAATTTTGTCCAGTGACTTCGATAATGATGGCGACTTGGATTTTGTATTGGGTAACCTTGGGGTGAATGCTCAAATAAAAGCGAGCAAAGAAACACCGGCCAGGTTGTATTACAGCGATATCGATACCAATGGCTCGATCGATCCAATACTGACTTATTATATCGAGGGGGTCAGTTATCCGGCGCCTTATCTGGACGATTTAATATCACAAGTGCCATCGCTGAGGAAGAAAATATTTTATTATAAGGATTATGGTAAAGTTACAATCGACAACATTCTGCCCGAAGAAAAAAGGGATAATGTGCCTGTACTTTTTGCAGACAAATTGCAGAGCGTGGTATTGAGGAATGATGGAGAAACGTTTACGATGATTGACTTGCCGGTTCAGGCGCAATTTTCGCCTGTTTTTTCGATTCTGAAGACAGACGCTAATCAGGATGGTTTTGATGATATTATCCTAAGCGGCAATCTGACACAGACTCGGGTACTGTTTGGAAGGTACGATGCAAACCACGGAATGCTATTTCTCGGAAATGAAAAATGTGAATTCCAATATGTACCGCAGCCAAAATCCGGTTTGAAGCTGAGAGATGAGGTTAGAGGTGCCGTTGCGATTGATGATTTACTGATTTTTGGAGTTAATAGTGTTTCGATACAGGTGTATAAGCGAAGTGCGCCGGCAGCTAATCAGTGAAACTTGACTAGGGACTTGAGACTTTAGTTGATTTTATTAGCACCCAGACAAGAAATGCTGGTCGTGAAGTCCGCTCCTATGGAGCCGTCATTTTGAGCAAAAGTTCTGGTGCATAGTGCTTGCCAGGTGAGCTGCGAAGGATCCCGTGGGGGAAGGATGCATGGTATTCTTTATAGTAAGGTGGCAGAATCTGAAAGAGCCCGGTGATTGTCCAAGGGACCCTTCGCGGGTTATGCCTGACGCAACGGGCATCGCATTGAAGGACTTGAAGAAAGGCCAATGCTCAGGATGACGGTATTAAAAGAAGGGCTCACATAGCAATAGCCACTCAGTTGTTTCCCCTCATAATCATGGGTTGAAAACCAACTCTCTCTGCCACCTCGTCATCAAGCTCAGGATCATACCGACACATGAGATTTTCGCCACCAACGTTTACACACGTCTTTTCATTCACCAGGAATGCAAGCCCGCTAAACATTTTCTTCTCCTCTATCTTTAAATTTTTAAGAGATTGAAGATGTCTCCTCACCGGGTCTGCTAATTCCTCCCGATAAGCCATTTTTCTTATTTGCTAAATTGATATCTGTCCTAACGTTATCCCGATAACTTAATGCGGACTATATTAGTTATAAAAATCAACTCACCATGAAACCAGCCTATGTTTTATTAACTTTCCTGGTATTGATGACAAACTGTAATAAACCAGCACCAGATTCAACCCAAGGTACCCATTCAGATGGTTGCCTCGCCGCGCAGCTTTGGACATTTCGATACGATCTGGAAAAAGATGTTCCCGGCACATTGAAGAAAATCAAGGACCTCGGAATCAACTATGTGGAAGGATTTGATGCTCCATATATTGTTGGTAACCCGGAGAGCTTCAAATCCCACCTTGACGCTGCAGGGTTGAAAATGTTTGCCCTTCACTGGAACGATCTAAATGACTGGCGAAAAGATCCGGCTGTAATTCTTAACACAGCCAAAAAGTTGGGAGCACATTATACCGGTATCGCCTGGTTAAAAGTTGTAAAGGAAGACACCGTTACACTGGATGTGGTGAATGAGGCTGCCGACATCTTAACAAAAGCATGTCCACAAGCGAAAGCCGCAGGCCTCCAGCTCTACTATCATATTCACGGCTATGAGTTACAGCCAATGGAAGGTCAGAAAACATTTTTCGATAGTTTCGTAGATCGCATTGACAATGCTTGTGTTCGTCTTGAGGCCGATATATTCTGGGTTGCCTACGCTGGTCAGGACCCCGTGAAGTTCATGGATCGATACAAAGACGGCGTCGAATTGCTACACATCAAGAATATGGCAAATCACGTATCGTCCGGAGTCTTTACGGGCGCCGATTTTATGCCACCAGACATGCCTGCAAATAATTGGGTCCCGCTTGGCAAAGGTCAAATCGATTACAAGTCAGTGTTTGAAAAAGGCAAAGAGATCGGTGTAAAATGGTATATCCTGGAGATGGACAAGTACGATGGTGACGTGTACGCGGCAGTGGATTCGTCACTAACCTACATCAGGACTGAGAAGTTAATGGAGTGAACAATTAACGATCTTTTTTGATCTCGTCATCCTGAGCATCGGCCCTACGCTTTATCTGCAAACGAAACTCCACCTTGAATATTGAATATTGAGTGTTGAGTGTTGAGTGTTGAGTATTTTTAAAAAACCAAAAAACATTCAACATTCAACACTCAATAATCAACACTCACCTGTCCTGTCGCCT
>CAMLER010000748.1 GCA_946478915.1 uncultured Chryseolinea sp. | reverse complement strand
ATGGTTTTGATTAAAGAATTGAATAATTTATATCGTCAATCGTCTATGAAAATTTCTGTTGTCATACCTACCTGGAATGAAGAGAGATCTATTGGATCTTTGGTGGAATTCGTTCGGACGAATGGGGGAGATCTAATCGCAGAAGTAATTGTTTCAGACGCATCCAGCGAAGACGACACGGCAATTTCCGCTAAAGATGCTGGCGCCATTGTAGTAAATAATGACACCAAATGCAGAGCAGTTCAAATGAACAAAGGAGCTGCTTTATCGACTGGCGATATCCTTTATTTCATTCATGCCGATGTAAAATTGGTTCACACCTTTGCGCGGGATATTATTGAATCTGTTAAAAGCGGATATGATGCTGGGTGTTATCGCTATATATTCGACTCAACCAACCAGATGCTTCGTATCAACGGGTATTGTACGCGCTTTGAAGGGATCATGTGCCGTGGCGGCGATCAAACGATGTTTGTTACCCGCAGGGCTTTCGAAGATGTAAATGGATTCAATACCTTTTACGCTATCATGGAGGATTATGATTTTATTTTGCGCCTGCGAAAAAAATATCGCTTCAGGATCATACCGAAGAGCATAAAAGTCTCAGCGCGAAAATACGAGACGAACAGTTGGCTCAGGGTTCAACTAGCGAACCTCTCCGTCTTCGTGATGTTTTTTCTAAAGGTTTCACCGGAGAAAATGAAGACATTTTATAGCCGCGCATTAAGATACCGGTAGGTAAGGAGTGCCTCGACGAATTTTCTATTTCACGACAAATTCACCACGACCCATGATGTAATCATCCGCATACACCTCCAGCGTGTAGCTACCATCTGCGAATTCAGACCCTTTGTCGTACAGGAAAGACAAGCGTTGTCTGGTATTATCAAATAAGATTTCCTGGGAAGCCGTATAAAATTCTTCTTTACCATTGAGCAGGAAAGTACCCGAACCGCGGGCAACGTCAAAAAGAACCTGACCATTCTCATCGATGATCCGGATCATAATTTTCTTGCCTTCAACAGGCGCGACGTTATTCTCAGCGATATTAAATTCCACCTTAAGCTGCGCGATTTGCCGCGCCCTGAACGGTGATTGACGTTCCTTTCCTCTATCATTCAGCGCAACAATGCTGAAGTTTTCAATCTTGAGTTGAGACGCAATCGCCACCTTGGTCGCCAGCAAGTCTTTGCTTTGACTAAGTCTGTTAATCGAATCACCCAGCGTGTTCTTTTCAACCTTAAGTGTAGTATTCTCCGTAAGTAGCTCTTTGTTGACGGATTGAAGCTTTTGAATCTCTTCATCTTTGTTTTTCAACAACATCTCGTATCCTTCCACTTTGTCCTTCAGGGCCTTTATTTCCTGGCCAGTTGCCCTCCTTGACCTATTCAACTCTGCCTCAATATCCGATTTAGCTTTTTGAAGGTCAGTGACGTCGCCGCCCAGTTTCGTGATCTCGGCTATCTTTTGGTCAAGCTCCGCACCAATTTCCCTAAGGCGTTGCTCGGTCGTCGCCAATTCTTCCCGTGTAGAAGTCAAATCCGTGTTTATTTGTTGCTTTTCCTTGGTGTCGAGGTAAATCTTTATGCCTTGGACAACCACAACAATGGATAAGATCGCTATGATGATCGCATTCCGGTTATTTCTTTTTGGGGCTTGATAGGACGTTGAGGTCGGTTCGTTCATGTTTTTGAGTATGAAACGGCAAAATAAGTTTTCTTCGACAGCAATTCAAAACCTAAAATTGTAAAACAACATTTTGCCTGGTCAAAGATGGGTTGAAGAAGATGAGGCCACATCGGTACAAATCAACCGTAGCTTGAACACGAGGGTGGTTTTCGATGGAGCGCCACGCGCGTTCCATTTCGCTTGAAGAATGGATATCATCTACGGCGATCACACTATGGCTATGCGTTCTTTTTGTTAGCAATTCCAAATAACGCATCGTTGGTTCAAAGCGATGATTGGCATCGATTAATGCAAAGTCCAATTGATCAATCGTGTCGAGGTATGGCGCTAATGTCTCATCGATATTTCCTTCGATAAGCCTGATGTTTTTGAGCTCGTTATCTCTAAACAAGTCCCTGGCAACCTGAGCGATTGCATCCGATCCTTCGAAGGTTGTGATGTTCACATCGCGAGATACTTTTGCAAGATAAATGGTATTAACTCCCACCGACGTACCGAGTTCAATTACAGTGCGCAGTTTGTAATAATCGATTATTCGTGAATAGAGCGATGAGAATTTGTGTGGTGTGGTGGTATAACGAAAAATATCGGAAATTTTTCGATCCCTGTTTGGCATATGGGAAGAGCCTGCGCCCATATCCGTTACACGGATAGTTCGGCCATCGCTGGAGAGCTTCTGCCTTAGACTATACAATTCGTCGACGTCAATTGATGGTCGTTTTATGACATTAACATATAAATCATACATGAAAGGAGAGTGCAGCGAATGCTTGTCGACCGCGTCGAGCCAATAGGTAAAGTACGATTGTAATTGAAATAATTTTCGACTCACTCAGTTGAGCCTGATCGGAGCGATCATGGTAAATTC
>CAMLER010000747.1 GCA_946478915.1 uncultured Chryseolinea sp. | reverse complement strand
ATTCTGGATCTTGAGATTGTAAATTAAATCCAAGGGTACAGATACACCTGTACTTGTCTCATTTTGCGTAATGGCGATGAGCTCGACGTCGTTTGGAATATTTATAATGCTATTAAATCCCTCTCCATTGGCGACTTCTATTTTTTCAGGTGATTTGCCCAGTTGGGTTGCGATCTCGAAGTAACGTTTTGAAAAGGAGCCGTTAACCAAATGGAATGATTTTTCATCCGCCAGATTCTGAATTGACCGTTCCCATATTTCGGTAGCGGAACCTGTGAAAAAAACGTGGTAGTCTGCCGGAAGTCCCAGCAATTCACGCAGTCCTTCTACCGTCTCCTGAAATATTTTCTCAAATGCTTTGCTTCGGTGAGATAATGTAGGGATACCATCGCGAAACGCAGTTCGTGCATGACCTTCCACTGTAAAATAAAGCTGCGATGGACCTGGTGTGAAGTTTATTTTTGGATTCATATTGGTGGGCAAAATAGTTATTTGTTATTAGTTATTTGTTAATAGTAGTGCGTATGTTATTGCCTCGATTTTCTCACCGACACGTGAGGATCTCTGTGATATAGTAGAATTTTGACGCAAATTTTAAAACAAATCCAATTGATGGAAGCTCGCACAATTGCTTGAGTCAGAACTAATAACTAATAACTAATAACATTTAACTCTCTAACAAAAAATACGTTTTTGTCAATGGTGCGGCATAAAAGTGTTTTACCTAAGTTGCAATCAAATCCCACTCGGGTTTGGGACACGTTTGCTGAACCTAACAATTTAAACAATACCGAGTGAAGCCTACATACAAAATCAGGCCTCAGCCCCGAATTTTCGGGGCCCTCGCCCAAAAAGCAGGTTAACAGAGGAAGGTTGCGGATGGCGGCAGCTCAAAACTTGTCTTATGGGGTTCAGAAACACCTCACCAAATCCGGTGGGCTTTTTTTCCAGCCTCCAGTCCGACGGTGATCAATTCAGGTGGGAACCACAATATTTGCAATGGACTGCATCGATATCATGACCCTCTTTGAGGCAGTTGGGGCACACCTGCGTTGTGATTTTTTCCTTATTTTTCTGTGAAACCATTTCTGCGGATACTATCCCCGTTGGTACTGCGATAATGCCGTATCCCAGGATCATGATGAACGAGGCCAACGTCTGGCCTAGTGGCGTTTGTGGCGCAATGTCGCCATATCCGACAGTTGTCATTGTAACAATTGCCCAATAAATACTTTTGGGTATGCTATCAAAGCCGTGCGCAGGCCCTTCAATAAGATACATCAGTGTACCGGTTATGATTACTGAAGTCAGGACTGTTACAAGGAAAACAATGATCTTGTGCCTGCTTGATTTCAGCGCCAATGCAAGGATCTGACCTTCGCCAACATATTTCGAAAGCTTAAAGATCCGGAAGATCCGAATGAGCCGAATACTTCTGATCACCATTAGCGACTGCGCACCAACAAGGAACAAACCCAAATAGGTGGGTAGAATTGAAAGGAGATCGATAATTCCAAAGAAACTGAAGATATATTTTGCCTTGTTGGTAACAATCCAGATGCGAATGAAATAATCGAACGTGAACAAAATGGTGAAAAACCATTCAAGGCCGAAAAACAAATTGTACATCGATGGGGGCGAAGCAGGAACACTTTCCAATGCAACAACGATTACACTGCCGACAATGCATACAAGAAGACCAACGTTGTATATTCGCCCATTCCGTGTATCAGATTCAAAAACGATCTCATACCATTTTAATCTGTCGCCGGTTAATTTCGCTTTTGAAAATTTTGACTTTGCCATGTCTCAATATACTGTACCTTAATTGTTGAGCACTAAAGGCATCAAACTTATTTCAATAACTTGTGCATCGTCCAGCGCAACCTATAAGCATTCATAGCCGTTTTGCCTAATTTTTCTGTGAGCCGATGATTGACGTAGGCGCCGACCGGGGCACCAATAAAGGGGACCAGTTGCAGAAGCTTAGCAATATCGATATAATCACGATATTCAAGCTGAAAGGTTCTCCAGTCAAATTCAGTGATATCCTTCGGAAGGTTTTCCTGCTCATGTTCCCAGTTTTCAAGGATGCGAATCATCTTATTCCGATGTGTCTGGCCAGAAAAGGTTATCTGAAAAATGTGAAGAATATAAATACGTTCTTTGTATTCCCGCACGTCAAATCCATACAACGTTGCTATTTCGTGAAGTAGCTTCATCTTTAGCGTAAGCCATAGTGGAAAATCGGCAAGCCCCAGCAACACACCACCAAAACCTGTGAGGGCACCTTCGGTTGCCGCGGTGTTCTTATAGATATTAATACTTCGTCTGACTTTACGTTCCCGCTCTTCCAATGTCCCATCAACCAATGGCGCAGACGTTGTGTATTCCGATCCAAAGATTACTGCGCGAACCATTTGCTTGATCGCGGCAGTGACGGCTGCATGAATTTTTTCGGGGATAATGCGATTAACTCGGTTTTGAAATCTCTTGGCCAGATCTCCGACCAAAGAGGGGAGTAGCTTCATTTCCCGTTGCCAGGCGGCCAACTCGTCCATCGC
>CAMLER010000746.1 GCA_946478915.1 uncultured Chryseolinea sp. | reverse complement strand
ATTGAGGGTATTATTACCTTCAAGAAAAGAAAGATCGGAGACAACAAAGGATCCTTCAATGGCTGGATAGAAGTATGAGTTGTTCGCTTTCGGCAATGTTGAAGACCAGTCGTTACGCGCGCGTATGGTAACGAAGGCCAGGTTATTGTAGGCCAATTCTAGCTGGCCTGAAACCGCCTGTACCCGGCGCTTTGTGGATCGTTTGATCGAACTCTGGGTATCCGCGCCTGTATTGTTGATAGACTGAAAATCAGCCACAAGAAAATTAGAACCATAGCTGGCGACGCGATTCACGGCGTTCTCAAACTGGTGGTAGCCAAGCTGCGCCGATACCTGAAACTTTTCTCTGATCTGCAAGCTATAACCCCCAAGCAAGTTCACGGTGGGATCTGAAAAGTCAGACTTTACAATATTGTAAATGCCATCACCCCCATTGTTGTCAAAAAAGTAAGGGTGCGTCGAAGTCTCAAAAGTTTGTGTTCCTACATCCCATCCAACCTGGGCACGCAGAAATGCATTCTTTATTGGCGTAATCGTTACAGCAGCGTTGGAGATAAACCGGTCAGACTTATCGTACAATTTGTTTTTATATAAACCAAAAAGGGGATTCAGCAGGTCGGTGTCAGTGTAATATTCCGGCATTCGCATGTGGATACCGTCATCATCCATATAATTAAGCATGTTGTCGACCTGAGGCCAAAGCATTGCGCGACCCAGTGGACCAAAGGTGCCTTTCGGAGCCTTCGTATTGTCTGTGGATGCATACTGCATAGAAGCCTCAAAATTTAACCATTTATTAATTTCTGCTTTGCCGCCTAAAGAAAGATTAAACCTTGAGTAGTCAGTCGTTTTCACCACACCAGACTGATCTAAGAAAGATGCCGATCCCAGCAAGGTATCACTACCGCCGTCGACGGAAATGTTATGTTTCGAACTGAAACCAGTCTGCAATACTGCGCCAAGATTGTCATACAGTTGCATCCCCTCTGGGTATTGCCCTCCGAACTGGGATGTATAGAAATAATTGGTGGTGCCATAAGCGCCATTTGCATATTTGGTTTGGAATTCCGGATAACCGTAAGCTTCATCCCATCGGAATTGGTTGCTGTACGATACTCTTCCTTTTCCGGCCCGCCCCTTCTTTGTTGTTATAATAATCGCTCCGTTTGAGGCGTTTGACCCGTAAAGCGCTGCAGCCGCCGCACCTTTCAGCACTGTCATCGACTCAATGTCTTCGGGATTAAAGTCATTGCCACGCGAAGAAAAATCCAGGTCGCGGACCGAAAAGTTGCGTCCGGCATCCGCCATATTGATCGGATTAAAAGTAGTATTATTCATCGGGATGCCATCAACAACGTAAAGCGGCTGATTGTTTCCTGAAATAGATGTAATACTGCGCAAGACCACAGTTGTCGAAGAACCTGGAGTTCCACCGCTGGAGGTAACATTGATTCCTGCAACTCGCCCGGCCAGGGCGGAAATGAAATTATCACGCCCCGATTCAATGATCTCCTCGGTATTAACAGTCTGAACAGATGACCCAATAGAGCGCGCTACACGCTTCATTCCAAACTCAGCCGTAATAACCACCTCGTCCAAATTGGTTGCACCCTGTACGAGCTTTATGCTGATTGATTTCGAACTTCCGACTGGAATTTCCTGCGTCTCCATTCCGATAAAGCTGAACACCAGAACATCCGTCGGGTCAGCGGCGATGGAGAACTTTCCTTCGGCATCTGTCAGTGTACCGCGGCTTTCGCCTTTCACCGCGATCGTGACGCCCGGTAGCGGAGCGTTGTCAGAAGCGGCGACCACAGTACCCGTGACCACATTGCCCTGTGCAACGCCTTCGAAGTGAGACAGCAGGGATAAACCCACTATCCATAAAAGGCATCGTAAAAATCTTTTCATAAGTTAGTAGTTGATTGATAATTGATGAGCTCAAAGATTCCAAATAAAACGTTTGGAGCAATCCCTGAAAATGGTGATTTAGCAATATCACTGGTTAACAAATCAATCGGGAAACTGGATTTACGTGCGTCAGGCAAAATCAAGCGGTTACGTCCGCAGTCAGATTAAGCTGTCGAATAGGTATCGTCATAATAAAAATCCGTCAGGGCGGCACGATCCTGCGCTAAACGAAATCGTTCATATTGAAGACATCGCAGGGAACTGGTAGTCACCGGCTCACTGAATTAACCTCTGCTTATAGGCGTTGTTGACAAGTTCGGCGGTGTTGCGGGCTTTCAGTTTATAGAGCAGGTTCTTGCGGTGTGTTTCGACGGTGTTTTTGCTGATGAAAAGTTGCTCGGCTATTTCGTGCGTCGTGCTGCCTGTTGCAATGCATTCGAGCACTTCCTTTTCCCTTCCAGACAGTTTCTCAATCATCTGCGACACGTTCGGGCTTTTCATGAACCCGTTGAGAAGGGTCTTGCTTACCTCATCACCGAGGTAATTCGATCCCGCCTGCAGCGAGTAAATAGCATTGAGCAGACTTTCCTTGCCAGTATTTTTCAGGATATAACCGGAAGCGCCCGCCTTGAGAATATCGGCGATGTATTCACGATCATT
>CAMLER010000745.1 GCA_946478915.1 uncultured Chryseolinea sp. | reverse complement strand
CTTGCGCGATATGCTTAGCTGCAATTGTGATACAGTCATGTGAGTACAATGAATTACCAGAGCCCGTGCAGGTTAACGAAGAATGCCCGGAGGTGATCAGTTATAGCGGTCAGATTCAGGATATTATTAACACCACTTGTGCGGTGCCCAGTTGTCACAACGGCAGCCTTGGGGTAGACAAGAACTGGACCATCTTATCGAGCCTTCAAGCTAAGAAGGACAATGTGAAAGATAGGATCAATCGCCCGCTGGGAACGCCTGGGCGAATGCCTGCAGCAGGTGCATTGACCTCCGCTGAAATTGAGATTCTTACTTGCTGGGTGAACCAGGGAGCCCACAACAACTAAATGCAACGCTACAGCTATGTACAATAAGTTATTTCTACTGGTCTTTGGTTTTGGAAGCCTAACCTTTAATGCCCAAGGTCAAAAATATTCGACCGAAAAGACTTTTGTTTCGTTCTTTTCTGATGCGGCAATTGAGGACATCACCGCAGAAAATACAAAGACCGTTGGGGCCTTCAACGCGGCTACTGGCGATATCGCTTTTTCCGTACCTATAAAAGAATACGAATTTGAGAAGTCACTCATGAAAGAACACTTCAATGAAAAATATATGGATACGGAAAAATTTCCGAAGTCCACTTTTCAGGGAAAGGTTACTGGATACGATCCGGATGCCACCGGGGTTCAGAACGTTAGTTCCAAAGGCAAACTTACGATACATGGACAGACACAGGAAGTTGAAATCCCTGGAACAATCGAAAAACAGGGTGATAAGCTGATCATGAAATCGAAATTTATCGTGAAATTGGAAGATTATAAGATTGCAATACCCCAGTTATTGTGGCAAAACATTGCGGAGCAGGTTGAGGTGACCGTAGATTTTACATTCAAACCGCAATAGTTACTTCACGGAAAACGTATAACTTGAATGATAAGAATTTTACTTCTTTCGATAATACTTTTTCCACTGAGCGCACATGCGCAGAAACGATACTTTTCCGAGAAATCGTCTATAACATTTTTTTCAGAAGGAGTTATTGAAGATATCAAAGCGACGAATTCAAAAGTTACCAGCATATTCGATCTGACCAATGGTGAGGTTGCGTATTTGTTGAGCCCCAAAGATTTTCAATTCGAGAAAAAATTGATGCAGGTGCATTTCAACGAGAAATATATGGAATCGGAAAAGTATCCGAAGTCAACTTTTCAGGGAAAGATTGTCGGGTATGACGCTTCCAGTGCTCAGTTGCAACAGGTAAAAGCACAGGGAAAATTAACCATTCATGGTGTGACTCGTGATATAGATGTACCCGGAACAATGCAAATAGATGGTAGTACGGTTAATGTCAAGTCAAAGTTCATGGTGAAGCTGGTTGACTATAACATTAAAGTACCGCAGATCGTGTGGCAAAACATTGCCCAGGAGGTTGAAGTTACTGTACAGTTTTTATACAGACCCGTAACAAATTGAATATGAAGAAAACACTTTTATTTATTTTATTAATGCCGTGCCTTGTATATGCGCAGGATGATTTGCTGGCTGAATTGGAAAAAGAGGGTGGCGATGAAACTGAATATACCTTTGCTACCTTCAAAGGGACAAGGCTTGCCAACGGTCACTCTATTGAAACAAAGAATGCCGGATCGCTTGAATTTATTTTCGCTCACCGCTTCGGAGCAATCAACGGAGGTTGGTATGAAATGTATGGCCTCGACGAAGCGCTGGTAAGATTGGGTCTGGATTACGGAATTACAGATTGGCTTTCGTTCAGCATCGGGCGAAATTCGTTTGATAAGACTATGGATAGCTATGTTAAGATGAAGGCGCTGAGACAAAGTACCGGGGCAAAATCCTTTCCCTTTTCTGCTACGGTGTTGCTAGGCGGTGCTTACAAATTTTCTCCGCGGGAGAATGAAGATGTATCACCGGAGTTCAAGAACGTCGACCGCCTTTCATACACGGGACAAATATTGATCGCACGGAAATTTTCATCAAACTTATCCT
The DNA here is from genome assembly GCA_946478915.1 of uncultured Chryseolinea sp. Next base: position 561 of record CAMLER010000745.1, on the reverse strand, counting down.
TGCAACTCATGCCGACAATGGTTCACAAAAATGCGGTAGTTGAATCAATAGAAGAGAATGACCAATTTGCCCTCGGAGTGGGGGGGAGGGTCAAACTCACTAAAAGTGTCGCCATTACTACAGAGTACTATTATAACTTTAGCAAAAAGGATGATTCACCCTATTACAATCCACTTGCCTTTGGGATCGATATAGAAACTGGTGGCCACGTATTCCAGTTGGTGCTTACAAACGCGGTAGGACTTACTGAGCGTGCGTTCATTACGGAAACCCTCGATGACTTTTTCGATGGCGATATCCATTTCGGATTCAATGTAACGCGTACTTTCCAACTTAAGAAAAACAGGTAGCCTGTTTTACCATCTATAAGACAATTGTTTTACTGAAGCCGCCGGCAAGCAAAGGTTTTCAGTATCCACATTTGTGTCACGAATTTTCGTCCTATTTTTCTTTTGGGTGAGCAAAAGAAAAATTGGATAGGTAAGAATTGTATCAAGCAATGATTGCAGCGTATTTATTTTCCAAAGCACAATTCTCCTTACTCCTTATTCCTTATTCCCT
>CAMLER010000744.1 GCA_946478915.1 uncultured Chryseolinea sp. | reverse complement strand
ATGTGGACGATATGTTTAGAAGAAGCGCATTAAAAATGGCTGATCTGAGAGTTGGTGCTTCGTCGGCTCCGGTATATATGTACCTATTCACGTGGCAATCTCCGGTCATGGATGGAGTATATAAGTCGCTGCATTGCATGGAAATTCCTTTTGTGTTCAACAATATCGCGCGATGTGAAGAGATGACAGGAGGTGGAAAGGATGCTTATGTTTTGGCCGAAAAAGTTAGCAAGGCATGGGTAAATTTTGCACGCAACGGGAACCCTAATCACGCTGGACTTCCTGCATGGCAAAAATATACAACACAGAAGGGCGCTACGATGATTTTCGACAATCAGTGTGTTGAGAAGTACCACCACGACAAAGAGTTTCTGGCTATTACACCTGACCGTACGCTATAGTATGGTCTTATCCCATTTTGATGTTTTAACAGTTCTGATCAGCAAGACTGATCGCAATAATCGCATAATAAAAAAATAAAGTGTTAGCGCTCCTCGGCCTGCTCACCATCGTTGTTTTTTTGATTCTTATAGTCACGAAGAAACTTTCCGTTATCTCGGCGCTGGTGATCGTGCCGCTAGTGTTTGGGCTTGCAGCGGGATTTTCAATCGATGAATTATCGGGGATGATGCTGGACGGAATTAAGCAAGTTTCTCCGACGGGAATCTTGCTGATGTTTGCAGTTCTTTACTTTAGTGTGATGCTGGACGCGGGTCTCTTTGATTCCGTAATAGCGTTTATCATCAAAATAGTTAAGGGCGATCCTCTCAAGGTTGTTCTTGGAACAGCAATTCTAACAATGCTTGTTCATTTGGATGGCGACGGTACGGCGACCTTTATGATTGTAATATCTGCCTTTCTGCCCATATACAAAGAATTGAAGATGAACAGGCTTGTTCTGGCAGGGGTAGTGGCATTGAGCGTAGGGCCTTTGCATTTAGTGCCGTGGTCGGGAACTTCAGCGAGGGCTATTGCAACCTTAGACTCGACGGCAACAGAAATATTTAATCCTAATGTTCCGGCGATAATAGGAGGTATCCTCTGGGTTCTTTTTGTTTCATATGTTTTGGGTTCAATAGAGCGCCGGCGATTGGGGATAGTCGACCTTAAGCACGACCATCGCAATTCTCTAACAGAAAATCAACGAGCTTTGCGAAGACCAAACCTGGTATGGGTTAACGCATTGCTAACGGTACTGGTCATTGTAACGTTGATGAAAGGTTGGATTCATGCTCCTGTTCTCTTCCTGGGAGCAAGCATACTTGTATTGATAATAAACTATCCGACGCTGAAGGATCAACAAACAATTCTCAGGAGTCACGCATCGAATATCTTTATGGTGTCAAGTATGATCTTCGCAGCCGGTGTTTTTTCCGGCATACTAACCGGAACAAAGATGATCGATGAGATGGCAAAATCTTTGGTCTCCATGATTCCGTCTGATCATGCCAACTTATTGCCTGCATTAACAGCGATTACAAGCATGCCCGCAAGCATGCTCTTTACGCCGGATGCATATTATTTTGGTGTTGTACCCGTGTTGAGCCAGACTGCACAACATTATGCGATAGATCCGCTTGAAATAGGAAGGGCCGCGTTATTGGGACAGATGACGGTAGGCTTCCCGTTGAGCCCCTTAACAGCGTCGACTTTTTTGTTGGTCGGCCTTTGTGAAGTTGACTTGGGAGACCATCAGAAGTTTATTTTTAAATGGGCATTCGGCACAACGATAGTTATGACGATTGTAGCTTTGCTAACGGGTTCAATCCATTTATGAAGAATAGAATCAGGATCGGCTGCGGTGCAGGGTTTTCGGGTGACCGACTGGAACCCTCTTTAATTCTCGCTCAAGAAGGTGAATTGGATTACCTCGTACTTGAGTGCCTCGCGGAACGGACAATTGCTTTGGCCCAAAAGAGGAAGCTGAAGGATTCTGCTGCCGGGTTTGATCCACTGCTGGAACGAAGGATAGATCTTTTGCTTGAGACCATCATTCAAAAGAAAATTTGTTTGATTACAAATATGGGTGCAGCCAATCCCATGGCGGCAGCAAAAAAAGTACATGAGATCGCGACCAGGAAAAATATTTCTGTAAAAGTGGCCGCCATCAGCGGCGACGATGTGTTAGAAATCTTGGATGGCAGCAACAAAGTCCTGGAAACCGGCGTTCCATTGCGATCAATTGAAAAAATTATTTCAGCAAATGCATACTTGGGTGTCGAGGCTATATTGGAGTCTCTTCGACTGGGCGCCGATATAATTATCACGGGACGAGTCGCCGATCCTTCGCTCTTTTTAGCGCCAATGATCCACGAGTTCGGCTGGTCATTAGACGACTATGATATTACAGGTAAGGGAACCATTATCGGACATCTTATGGAATGCGCCGGTCAAATCACTGGAGGATACTTCGCGGATCCAGGAAAAAAAGATGTGCCGGCTATGGCAAGTCTTGGTCATCCTTTTGTTGACGTGTTTCCAGATGGTTCAGCGAACATAAGCAAGGTTGCAGGTACCGGCGGGGTTGTCAATTTGCAAACTGCCAAAGAGCAATTACTATATGAAGTTGTTAACCCT
>CAMLER010000743.1 GCA_946478915.1 uncultured Chryseolinea sp. | reverse complement strand
ACAATCGATCGTTCTATATTGCTATTGGTATACCGATCGGCGTTGCAAAACAACAATCCGGTTCTGAAAATTGATTCAACTGGTAGACCTGGTTCTATCTCAGGTTATCTTTTCTCATGCTTTCCAGCGTTTTGTGAAATGAGAAAAAGAAATACCAGCGGCAACGCTAATCCTAATGTAAGCGTGCTTTACTAACTGTCGCATTGAATCTACGGTTTACTATTTTTACTTGCTGCCTATGCGCTGTTGCTCTTGCTGTAATTTCCAGGCAATTGTGACATCGGTGGTTATGGTATTTGTCTACCGAATACTAATATGCTATTATAGATGCATTGTTGATTTGTGATCTGTTGTTGTCACTCGTACTACTAATTCTTAACAGCTGGAATATGAATTCATGAATTATTAGACGATGCCGTCTAATAATTTTTTTTAGAGGCTCTATTTAGTAAACTCAAAAGGAGTAATTTCATATACCGGTTGGTGCATCATTAATTTCGATTAGTCAAGGGCTAATGTAGGATTATGGGGCGAAAAATTTAATCGCCACGCAAGACGGAAAGCGTCAAAAGATTCCCCATAATCAGGTTAAAAGTTGAATACCAGTTTTAGATTATAAGAAAATGATATGCCTATGAAAACTCTACCATTCCCATTGGTTGTTGTTTTACTTGCCGCTTGCAATGGCAGTGAGCAGCACAAAATAGAAAGAGAAAATATTGCGGTAATAGAGAAATATATTCAAGCGGTTGAGGCGAAGGATACTCAGACTATGACAGATTTGCTCGCCGATAATTATGTTGGATACGGGCCTTCATTTTCTGATTCAACAAACAAGGAGCAAGCGATCGCCAATTGGAAAAACGTTTCAGAGAATCTCTATGAAAAAATCCAGTACACGCGCACGGTGAATATTGCTGCCAAGGTCTTGGATGGTCCGCACGCAGGGAATTTTGTATCGGATTGGGCGAGTCTGAAAATTACATACAAAGACGGTCGAGGTCCCGTGTTCCTCAATATGAACGCAATCTATCGTATTGAGAATGGAAAGATCACGATGAGCCGCACTTTCTATAATGAAGCTGATGTGCTACGGCAGCTGGGTTATGACTATGTGTCGTCTGCTTATTGATTCATGAATCCCTAAATACCATTCCCAGTATTATGAAAACGATGCTTGCTGTTTACTTAATGTTTATTTCTTGCACATGCGTTGCGCAGGCCCCTGCCGCGAGCTCTTTCGCAAAAAGTCTAGGCATTTATATTTTTCCTGCCGAGAACCAAAGTGCAGAAACTCAAAAGAAAGACGATTCAGCCTGTTATCGGTGGGCGGTGGAACAGTCAGGCGTTGATCCTCTGAATCCAACAAAAGTAGAAGCTAAACAAGTCGATAAATCGGCTGATGGTTCTGCAGTAGTAGGGGCAGCAAAGGGTGCAGCGGCGGGCGTTGCCATTGGTGCCATTGGCGGAGATGCTGGCAAGGGTGCAGCTATAGGTGCCGTTGTGGGTGGACTTGCTGGCCGGCGTGCCAAAAAGATTGGCGACGCTCAGGAGCAGCAGGCCAACAACCAGGCGGCTGCGCAGCAACAGGCAGCTATGACTGAGAGCTTTAAAAAAGCTTATACGGTTTGTATGGAGGGAAAAGGATACACCGTAAAATAGGGTTGGTTTGGCAGCTCCTCAATGCAAATTGAGTACCGTTGCAGTATTAAATGTCGCCCGGGGGAGGACACAAATGAATAATTTTCTTATTAAATTAAAGGTATTCCGAACTCACCCTGAAATAATGTGGTGATAGGATTAAAAGAAGAACCCCGTTGGGCGAATGTCTTGTGTTATAGGGTTACTATCAGAAAGGTTACTTCTTGAATGACGTTTGCAGGCTAACTAAGAGTTTTATGATATACGAGATACTGGCAATGCTTACCGCGGGTATTTCTCTAGCAATGGGGAGCATCAGCTTAATAGTAGGACTCCGAACTCGCGACAAGACTGATTTGGTATTTGGCGTAATGTCTCTTTCGCTCTTTATCTTTTTCATGTTGCCACCTCCCGGATTTATCATTAATGATCATGCTCCTTACGAGGCCGACATCCTCATCAAAAGAATATTTAATTATCTCTACTATGCTTTGATCCCGTGGTTCATCGCGTTTTACATTGGTCTTCGGAAATGGACGTTGCCAATCATAATTTCGGTGTACATCGTCGTTTGCTATTTTATAATGTTTATGGAGTCTGAGGATCGGGTCCGACCAATTTGGTCCCTTTTTTCGGTTGTGGCTTTCGGTGCTATCTTATATTATGGAATTCTGGCTTCCATCAAGCTTTATTCAATCGATAAAACTAAAGCCAAGTGGCTTATCCTCGCCTTTGGGTTTTATGGTATTTTGTTTTTTATGACCGCTCTTAACCAACTTGGAAATGGTTTTATTGCGCGAACTTTCGGCATCAAACTTTTTTTTCCAATGCACTTACATGCATTGTTTTTTATGGTAATCATCGGTCTTAGACTAATTGTGAACATTTTTGATAAATTTAGATATGAACGCATCCTCGCAAACAATGAACGCAGGATTCAGTCAATAATGCAATC
>CAMLER010000742.1 GCA_946478915.1 uncultured Chryseolinea sp. | reverse complement strand
GTTGGTCGAACCGGAGAAAGCATCACGCTTGATTACGAACGCTGGCGTCTGATCCAGGCTGGTAAAGAATTCCTGGTTGATAAAATTGAATGGGTTTCACAAACACAAGGTGATGGTCTTGGTTTTGACATTCTTTCAAAAAACACCAACGGCACAGATCGATACATTGAAGTGAAAGCCACGAAACTAACAAAGGAAGCTCCCTTCTACTTTTCGGCTCTTGAATATGATTTCTCTAAACGGCAAAGCTCGAACTTCTTCCTTTATAGAATATTTAATCTAAAGTCCGATCCAAAATTATTTATTGCGAATGGCGCATATGATGAGTTTTGCAATATGAGACCAACGCAATTCAAAGGAACATTTTGAGATGTTCTTGTGTCTTACAATCACAATTTCTCTTTTCCCAACAACCATCTAAAGTCCAAATATTTCTTCCCAACTGAGACCCGCTTTGGTTGACACGCGATATCATGTAGCGCAAATTGATGTCATAAGTATCGGAAAGAAAATAAATCGTTCCGAGGTGTTCCAACTGCCTAGATTTTTCACAAAACATCGAACGCTGTGTTTACGGATGTAAATCCTTCATAGTCTCCGTTTACATTCAGTCAGTCGGAATTTATAATCCGTAAACAGTGCCTGCCAGTGGGAACCACATTTTTTCGGTTTTCCATCCTTTTTAGCCTCTCAAACTTCGGGAAGTAAGTTGAAGCACTGATCCTCAGGCTTTTAAAAGGGCTTGGTTGCCCCGTTTTTCCAGCAAGCCCCCAGCTGCACGCTGCCTTTATAAAGTCGCTATTGTCATTTAAATGCGTTATAATGATAAATATTATTATCAAATAGTCTATATTTGTTAAATATAATTAACATTATGAGAACAAGAAAAGTCATACTATTGCCTAAAATGGAAAAGACGCTTGTTCAGGTAGGCGAGAACATCAAACTAGCCCGACTAAGAAGAAAGCTAAGCACTGAACAAGTAGCTGAACGCGCGAATATCAGTAGACCGACCCTTTGGAATATTGAAAAAGGAGCCGGGGGCGTAGCTATAGCCGCTTACGCGCAAGTCCTCTTTGTTTTGGGACTTGAAAAAGACTTGCTGAAACTGGCGGGGGACGATCCGTTAGGAAGAAAACTTCAGGATGCCGAACTAATAGTAAAAGAACGTGCACCAAAAACCTCCAAGAAAAATGGCTAAGAAGGGTGCACATAGAACGATATATGTTTATGCAGATTGGGTTGGCCTTGGACAGCCAACCTTGATGGGTTTACTTCATTCAACGCTATTGCGAGGAAAGGAGATATTTTCATTCGAATATGACGATGCCTGGCTAAAATCACGAAGCTCGCAGACCCTCGATCCAGACCTAGGCCTTTTTAGTGGGATACAATATCTCAACGATGAAAAACCAAACTTTGGAATTTTCCTCGATTCATCACCTGATCGATGGGGACGAACACTGATGGATAGACGCGAAGCTGCAATAGCACGAAGTGAAGAACGACATCCAAAAAACCTTTTTGAAACAGACTACCTTCTTGGAGTTTATGATGGTCATCGCATGGGCGCCATTAGATTCAAAGATTCACTCGATGGCCCATTCCTAAACAGCAACACAAGTATGGCAACTCCACCCTGGACTTCAATTCGTGAACTTGAGCATGCAAGCTTGAAGTTGGAGGAAGATGGTGGCCATGATGAAGAAGATTTGAAATGGCTCAATCTGCTAATCACTCCCGGATCTTCTCTTGGAGGCGCACGTCCGAAGGCAAGCGTATTAGATGGGCGTGGAGAGTTATGGATTGCAAAGTTTCCCAGTCTGCAAGATGATCGAAACATCGGGGGTTGGGAAAAAGTTGCTTATGATCTCGCAAGAAATGTAGGAATTAATGTACCAGAATCGGTTACTGGAAAATTTTACAGTAAGAAGCACACATTCTTAACAAAACGATTTGATCGGACGTCTCAAGGTGAACGCATACACTTTGCTTCAGCTATGACATTGCTTGGACATACAGATGGAACAAATCATTTATCGGGTGCAAGCTATTTGGACTTAGCTGAGTTTATAATGCAAAATGGAGCGAGTCCGGATGCAGATCTTGAAGAGCTATGGAGAAGAATTGTCTTTTACATCTCGATCAGTAATACCGATGATCATTTACGAAATCACGGATTCCTTTTAACTGACAAGGGATGGACGCTTTCACCTGCATATGATATTAACCCTGTACCCACAGGGACAGGACTTAGTTTAAATATATCTACTACAGACAATGCATTGTCAATAGACCTTTCACTGGAAGTAGCTGAGTACTTTAGAGTTTCTGATGAAAAGGCAACAGAAATTATTAGTGTTGTTCAGTCTGAAGTTTCTAAATGGGAATCGATAGCGGAAAAAGTTGGGATACCTAAGTCAGAGCGGAATACAATGGCGAAGGCCTTCAAGTACTAAGGATTGATGGTGATTGAGATTGAACAAATCAAATTATTTCGTTCTCTCTTCAATGGCAGAGAAGATGCTTTTGCCATCCGTTGGGAGAACGGAAATAAAAGCGGCTACATGCCGTCATACCAATTTGATCCGTACCACTATAG
>CAMLER010000741.1 GCA_946478915.1 uncultured Chryseolinea sp. | reverse complement strand
AATCGGCAAGTACGGATCGTAACTCACGCTAAAGAACTAATCAACGAAGTTTTCGGGCAAAACATTAAATATGATTCAAAGCTGAAATTCTCTTCGTTGATCTCCGAAACGCTTCACATGAACTATGATTCAATCAGTGAATTATTTAGGCAAATAGAAGGGATCACGCTCGAGAAATATATCATTACAAAACGGCTCGAAAAGGTAAAGGAGCTCCTTGTGTATACCGAATTCACTTTGACTGAAATCGCATACATTACCGGCTTCAGCAGTATAAATCACCTATCACGGCAGTTCAAGGAACTAACCGGGTTCTCACCATCTCACTTTAAATCTATAAGGACAACTAAGCAAAAGCTCGCTGGCCAAAAATTGGAAAAGTAATCTTTAAATGTTGTAAACCTTACCGCCAAAAATGCAAATCACTACATAATACCATTGCGTTAATTGAATCAAATGATTTGATCATGACAGCAATTGACGTAACAGACGAGAACTTACAGCGAATACTACAATCCAAAAAAACCATTCTGATCGACTTCGGTGCCGAATGGTGCCCACCGTGCAGGGCAATGAAGCCAGTCATCGATTCGCTTGCGGAAGAATTTAACAGCGATGCACTCATCGGTACTCTTGACGTAGACGCCAATCCTCATGCACCTGCTAAATACGGTGTAAGAAACCTTCCAACCTTCCTGATCTTCAAGAACGGAACCCTAAGGGACAGGATTGTAGGTGCAGTACCCAAAATACTGCTACAGCAAAAGCTAAAAGCACTAACATGATCAATAGAGTTATTTCGTGTTGCATTTTAATTGCAGGATTCGCAGTGATGGCAGTTCTATCATATTATTTAAACATGCCCGTGGATTTTAAAGGAATCATCTCATACGTGAGAAACAAGTCCCATCATTCAATATAAACACGAAATACTATAAAGGATGCCGGTTAAAATACAAAACGGAACATCCCAGCCCACCGTCTAGCGTAGAAACAAATTGCTATGAAAAAAAATGTTCAAAAATTAATTGGGTTACTATCGTTAGCACTCTACTTTTTAGCCTGCGATGATGAGGAACTAAAACATCCAGACCCTATCGCTGCCCTTACCGCAGTCGAATTCACATTTGACAGCGATGCTGTCAAGGAAAATACTGGCGAAAAAACAATTACACTCGCGCTAAGCAAACAGGCACTCCATGAGGGTTCGGTGAAAATTGCATTTGATACAACCCTAGCAAAACATTTCACGACATCCCCTACTTCACAGAATGGATCGTTGATACTTGGCATTAAGAAGGGTGAAAATACGGTTTCTCTAAAAGTAACACCGAAGGACAATACAGTAGCGGATGGAAATAAGATCGTTGTGTTGACCCTTAAGGAAACCTCGGATAAGTACCAAACCGGGTTGAAGAAAGCTTTTACGTTGACTATTCAGGATGACGAAACACCAACCCCTGTCAAAGACAGCTATGTCAATTTTATTCCACTAAATGCCACCATTAAAGAAAGTAACACGGAGTGGCATGACATTAACGTTCACGTATCTGAATCACAAACGGTCAATGGATCAATTGAATTTCAAGCGCAATCCGGTACTGCAACTTATGGAGTACATTATATTACGCAGCCTGCCTTTACAAATGGAAAATTGACCTTGCAAGCTGTGCCAGGGACTAGTGTCATTACGATTAAAGTCTTAACCTTAAACAATGATTTTATTTCTGGCAACGTTGATATCGATTTCGCCATTGTAGAAACATCAGGAAACATTAAAAAAGGCGTTACCATTTCGGAACTTTTCAAAATTACCGATGACGAATTAGAAGGCAAGCCCAAAGGCTATGAAACGAGTGGTGGCGGATGGGGAATGAAGAAAACTTATGAATACAATTCAAAGGGAGATATAGCCAGAGTATTGTGGGAAAACTATACACCAAACGTTTCAACTGGCATGCATACTTATTACTATAATGATACGGATCAGTTAATCAGGATCAACACAGATCCTGGCCACGACATCACATACCATTGGGAAAATGGAAAAATCACAAAGCAGGAAAAAGTTCGCGATGGAGTTGTAAGAAGTTATTCCGAATACGGGTATGATGACCACGGAAACGTTGGAAGCTATCGTACATTTTACTTGCAGCCTAATGGAACATTTTCCTTAAGTGACCTCACCCTGCTCTTATACTATCTTGACGGCAACCTCTACAAGAAAATCGTGTATTACCCAAAGGCAAATTCTGCCGAAGAGCTAGAAGTAGTTTCTGAAACTACGTTTGACAGTTACCTAGATGCAGATAATCCTTTTCCTATGGTGGAAGTACTGCCAAATATGAAAACACAAAAGAAACTTCCTAGCACGTACAGGCATCAGGCCCATGGCCATGATCTGCTGTACAATCTTTCATATGAGTTCAGACCTGACGGTAAAGATGGAAAGCGTACAGCAATAAAGGGAACAACTACCGATGTAGCTGTGTATCATTATTACTAGTGGAAATCATATAAATGAAAGAGGGTAATGTATAAAACCAAAAGAGGTCAGAGCGTGTATAATTCTAGTGTAGAATGAGTGAATTTTAAATTTCAGAGA
>CAMLER010000740.1 GCA_946478915.1 uncultured Chryseolinea sp. | reverse complement strand
GAAACTTTTTTGAATCCTTAGATAAAGTAAGTGCAAGAAAAAACGAACGCTATCTAAATTTTGCATGCACTTAATTCTTGTTATCATGGCTTGATAACTGTTCTGTACCTATCCACTTTTTCTTTTGCTCACCCAAAAGAAAAAGTTCCAAAAAGAAAAGGGTGGGTCGAAATATGCTGGCCACCGCGCATTCCGGGCCACCCCCGCATTTCGACCGGGCCACCGCACCGGCAGAGATCCAAGGACGTACCTCGAGTTAATATCATGTTTTACTTTTTCAGCAGGCCCTACTTATTAAAAGTGAGTTCAGGCAACCTTCCCAGCCCTGATCTGCGCCTTTGCTATTCTGGCACTTTTTTTCAGGTAAGCATTGGGTTCATGTTCCAGTGCTCCTTGTGGTAGCCATTGATTCCATATACCCAGATCTTTTTCGATAATATCCTTATAGAATTTAGGTAGTGTAGTGTCTTCGCCTTCGAAATATCTGAGAAAAGCCCGGTCGCTGACCAATTTGTTTCGCAACATTTTGTAAAAACGGATTCGTCCATATCCCTCAGAAGAAATAGCGCGCATAACATTCATCCACTTCGTTGTAAAATGCGTCGACGACATAAATCGTCTGTATATCGCCTTCTTTGAAAAGGTATACTCTGTGACATCAATAACCTTGTCATAGAATTCAACCCATTCATAATGTTTGGGCTTTAAATTCATGGCCAGGTGGTTGTTTAAAAAATGAAAAGGGAACGGAAGTACGCGACCTTCGCGTTGGTACTCCAGGTTTATCGGTGCAGCTTCACCGAAGGAAGTTAATAGTGAATACCCGGGAAAAGCGCCGGGTGACTTGTCAACGAAGCGCTTTGTTAATTCGAAAGGTTCGTCGCCAGAATCACAATCAAGACCGAGAACAAAATTGGTTTGTATATAAGGTACGTATCTCAAAATCATATTAACCTGCTCGGAAACCTGATTCAGTTTTTCGTTCGCGCCAAGATGAGCTGCCCTTGACTTATTTCCCATGTCATACCATGATTCGATTCCGGGGAGAAGGGCGATGAAGTTATTTTGCTTCATTATTTTAAGATGCTCTTCTGTAAGAATGGAGAGGCTGCTTTCCGCAAGAAACCGAAAGCGATTTTGTGGTGAGACTGACGCAATGGCCTCCATGTTTTCGTGGAACTTGACCCCGAAGTTTGGATCCTGCCAGGCTACCATGGGATGTTTATATTTTGTAAGCAAAAACTTCAAATCCTCCTTCATGACGTCAAAGCTTAGCTGCTGATAGGGTACAGCTGCGTCGATGCAAAAAGAGCATGTGTAAGGACAGCCTACGCTTCCCATCATCGGAATGAATTTCAATAAATGAGCTTTCCGATGCGTTTGCTCTATAAATTTCCAGCGCTCACGCACCGTTGGGAATTCCACGGGTTGGGTATGCGCAGATAGATGCATGCCAACGGGCTTTTGAGGAGTACAATTTTCAAGAACCTGTTTGATCGTCGACTTGTGCGAAAGGCCCAGGACATAATCAAAGTATTTTATTGAGTCATCAGGATAGCATCGCGCATGTGGCCCTCCCAGAACGGTGACCACACCTTTGCTTCTGAAATAACTGCTTAGCGCGTAGGAGAGAAACGCTGCTTGCGTAAATGAACAAATAAAAACAAGGTCCACATCCTTTGGAACTTCGTCGCTTAAATTTTCCAATCCTGTATAACAAATGAATGTTACACTATGGCCTTCCTGCTCGCACCATGTAGCAACGACTTGTGGCATTATGCTGGCGAGATTAGCGTGCATTACCCTTGCCCATAAGGTCTTGGTTGGCGCTTTGCTTACCAGATCAATTACGCCGATTTTCAATTTTCCCATCTGAATTATTTGTGGCGTATTTATCGGAAGCAGCCCTTATAGGAGGGCGTTAACTTCTAAAGATGTTAGCCTATTATGTTAGTAAACGTGTAAGATAGACTAAAATAACGTAGGGATCGCTATCAGGCTATATCTTCGAATCAACGTATCCTTAATCAATAACATCAGTTGACTTAGTTTGTTATGATATTTCCGTCTGTGAAGCGGACTTTCTTATGATTTTATCAAGGTATTTTTGACCTTCTATTGACCTTGTGCTTGGCGAATGTGAGTCTAAAACCCAAGAAACGTTTGCATTTAACCAATGACCAATATTGTGATCGGCGCTTGCAAATCATCAACAAGATAACGGGTCTATCATTCATGCAATAGTTCAATCGATTTCATCAACGATCACAAAAAATTATACATAATGATCGCTATTCGCATGATAGAAATCACAACTAGAATACTGTTGACGCGTTTTAATAATAAAAATAAAGAACGAATATGAAGAGAATAGCAATCAATGGATTTGGTCGAATAGGAAGGGCCGCGCTGAAGGTATTGATGGATTTGCCGGAGTTTGAAGTAGTTGCCGTAAATGACTTGATGAGTATTGAGAATTCCGCTTACCTGTTAAAATATGATAGCGTATATGGCAAGTACGAACACGATGTAAATGTGAAGGGTGATCAAATGTTAATTAAAGATAAGCAGATCACTTTCCTTTCTGAAAAGGATCCTGCTAAGCTGC
>CAMLER010000739.1 GCA_946478915.1 uncultured Chryseolinea sp. | reverse complement strand
TCAGTGAAGGAATTGATGCTTTTAATAAAATCAATGAGACTATAACTCAAAAACTGGGTATCAAATACTACAACATCACCGACATTTCCCGTCGCGGTCTGGAGGAACCTGACCTTGTTGCGTTTGATGGTCTTCATCCGTCGGGAAAAATGTATGCTGAATGGGTCGACCGTATTTTATCCGATGCAAAGATCCATCATGAAAATGAAATTGCTGAAGAAGAGGAGGATGAGGAGGATGAGAAGTGGTAAGTTGGTTAAAAGTTTAAGGTTTCAGGTTCGAGGTTTCGCCCTTGTCGACTCTGCATTGTAATGTTCATTCTCCTTAAGTCGCGGCTGAAGACGAGGAGATGAGGAGGACGAGAACTGGTGAGTTAGGTACAAGGTTTAAAGTCTGAGGTTTCACCCGGGCCAAGTGGTCCAATAAACGACGTAGCTAGGGGTCAAATAAAGGACCATGAAAAGTTGAAATCCAAAACTGAACCGCTATCTTAAGGTATCATTGTCCTTCAAAAAATTTGCGAAGGCCTATTTTCGAAAATTGTATTGTAAATTTTTATGGCTCGCGCATTGCGTCCGATAGTGCTGCTTGTATTCATCATTGTATCGTGCGATGATGACAATACTGAATCATGCGGATTAATTGAGGATCAAGATAAAGCGATACGGGAATTAAGTATACTTTTTATCGGAAACAGCCACACGCATTTTCATGATCTGCCAGAAATTGTCAGAGACATTGCTTCGTCCATAGGAGATGATGTGTACGTGGAAATGTCGGCGCCTGGCGGCTATGAATTTGAAAGACATTTCAAAGATCCTGCTACACTGGCAGCATTGTCGTCGAGGGAATGGGATTATATTGTGCTGCAAGAATCTGGGTGGAGGGTAGCGCTTCCTCCTGTTGAAGCAAACATACAAGTATATCCTTTCGCAGATAGTTTAAAAAAACAGATCCAAAAATTCAATCCCAGTGCCGAGCTCATTCTGTACGTTACCCACGGATACGAGCAGGGCGTTTTGACGATCGGCGAAGCACAATGGTGTGAATGGGATCCAACTGTTTGTAATCAGGATGGGATGTCAAAAAGAATACAAGAAACTTGTAAAGAACTTGCCCGAAGATTTGAAGCCGAGCCTGCTCCTTGTGGTCCCATGTGGCAAATCTTGAAAGCAAATAACAATAACCTTCAATTATTTGAACCTGACGGAGTTCATCCCAATATCAACGGGTCATACGCCAACGCACTTTGTATATACAGTGTCATAAGGAAGCAGCGCCTAGTGAACGTCTATATTCCGGCCGAGATAGATTCGGAAACCGCGCAACTTCTTCAGAAAACAGTAGCCGATGCGTTATTTGATTGTAATCCACCGCCTGTATTATGAACACCGAAATCAGATAGGTATGGGTATGAATAAGGAGCATCGAATATTGAAGCGCCTGAATTGAAAGACCTATTCATTGAGATCAGGCACTTACTGCAAAGACAATACTGTTCTCTAAGATAATAGTTTGTAGACCGTCAGAGTCCCTGAGACAGGAGACTCCAGAATAAGGTTCAAAGTTTGAGGTTTCAGGTTCGAGGTTTCGCTCCTGTCCAAGTCGTCCTGCTCTCGGACAGTTTCAAACAATTCAAAATTAAATTATTGAGATTGTAGTTCCGTCAGAGTCCCTGAGGCAGGGACTCTGGGTTAATTGCTATTCCCGCTTTTGTTTTTTTGAGTAAGACACCTGGTACGAATTCCATTTTTCAGGGACTTTTGATAATTTAATAATCTATGGATGCATTATATCAATTGAACGTTCATGAAGATACTCTCTCATCATATGAAAAAAGTTTTCTTGAGGAAAATGGGTATTTGAATCTTGGCCAGCTATTGTCCAAAAATGATGTTAGTAGAGTCAATTCAAGAATAGCTGCCCTCATGGCCAGCGAGGGTGAAAATGCCGGCTCGGAATTGCTCGACTCTCCTTACATCCGACATCCAAAAGAAGCCGGAGCTGACCGCCTTGCCGACCTTGTAAACAAGGGCGATGTATTTGATATTTTCTACACACATCCACGTGTCTTGGCAGCAATAGCTTACGTATTAGGGCGCGAAATAAAACTTTCTTCACTCAACTACCGGGCCGCTAAACCAGGTATGGGGATGCAAAAACTTCACGTCGATTGGCATGAAGCAGTCGGACCTGACGACTATAAAGTGTGTAACTCCATTTGGCTTCTTGACGATTTTACCAGGGAGAATGGTGCTACTCGAATCGTTCCAGGCACACACCGTTCGGGTGTAATGCCACAAGAAGTCTTGAACGATCCGGAGGCTCCTCATCCCGAGGAATTAATCATTGAAGCTCCTGCAGGCAGTGTGTTCATTTTCAACTCTCATGCATGGCATGGCGGAACAACCAATCGCACTCATCAATACCGTCGATCCATCCACAGTTATTTTTGTCGTTCTGACCAACCGCAGCAAGTTGACCAGTCGCGCTACATTACAAAAGAAACGCTAGATCGATTGCCGGGAGCGGCTGTTAGTATTCTTGGAATTTCGGAGTTTGAGGTTTAAGGTTCAAGGTTCAAAGTTCAAGGTTCAAAGTTCCAGGTT
>CAMLER010000738.1 GCA_946478915.1 uncultured Chryseolinea sp. | reverse complement strand
TGTTGTTTCGGTGACTCTTCTAATTCCATGTTCGTCAAAAATAGTTAAAAAAACCTTTACGACTGCCCTTGTAGGCTATCAAACAATAAATTAGCCAAACTCTGAAGTTCCGCAGGAAGTCCAATCTCAAAAACAAGAATGCGAACGAATTGGCGACTAAAATCCATCATTTGGTTGATTTTGGCCGCGAGCGATTGATTTCCAGAAGTTTTGCATATTTATAGAAAACACCGTTGGCGTTGGATACCGAAATCACCAACCCTTCATAGCCGTCCCAGATTCCTCCCTTCAGAATGTAACTCTTTAGGAACGAAAAAGCAGTTTTGTAGAATATCATCAACGTTGTTACTTTCTTCTTATGGGCGTGTTCCAACGCGAAAAGATCGGCATATTGTTGCTGCATTTTCGAAATCAGCTGGCCCGCGTTCTGATAAGCATCATGCAACAGATCTCCAGCCAGATGGCTTATGCTTGTGCCTTCGGTCATAACAACAACTTCATGTACCAACCCGCCGCTCCACTTTCCTTTCCGACGATCCCACAACCTGATCTTTTTATCGGGATACCAACCGCACGACTTAATCCATTTTCCGGCGTAGCTGTTCAACCTGTTCATGGTGAATCCATCCGCGTTCCAATCTGATTTAGCTTTTAAAATGGAAGCATGTAATTCGGAAGACAAATACTCATCGGCATCAAGCGCCAGAATAAAGTCATGGGTTGCCTGGCTCGTGGCGTAATTTTTTTGGGACGTGAATCCTTCAAACTTTTGTTCAATGAACCGGACACCCTTTGATTCGCAGATTGATTTTGTGCCGTCTTTTGAGAAGGAATCAACCACCACTATTTCATCGGCGAGATCTTTAACGGAATCGATGCAGCGCGCTATATTTTTTTCTTCATTGAAAGTAATGATAACGACGCTCAGGCTGACCATTGAAACTAAGGTTTCATGCAAGTAACGCAACAGGATGT
Source organism: uncultured Chryseolinea sp. (assembly GCA_946478915.1). The sequence goes on along the minus strand of CAMLER010000738.1, from coordinate 1,634 downwards.
TAAAACGAAAGAGGGGTTTCAAAACAACCCAGCGCGAAACAATCGGGCGCTAAAGGAATTGTTGCCTGAAAGCCGGGTTCAAAAATTTTGGATAAAAAAGAAGGCTGCCTCGTTATGAGACAGCCTCCGGAATAAATTAGCGACTCGCTGTTGCACCAAACGATTTTACCATGTTAATAAACTCAATTCGATATCCTTCTTTATCTTCTCCCTTTGACTGCTGGGCCATTTGAACTACTGCATCATAGCTGAAGTTTTTGATGTATTCAGATTCCCTGAGCAACATTCCGAAGGCCGCTACGGAGGCTGACCATCTGAAGTTATCAGAAGTTTTGGCAAGCGGAATGTTCGAATCCACCAATGGGTGTGCAATCAACTTGCTCACGTCCTCATCCGGCTTTTTGTATCGAAATTTTATTGTCATTAATTCCTCTGAGCGGTTTGCCTTTGGATCGATGGTGGTTTTTTGATACTTCAGGTCATCGATCTTGAAAAATTCGCTCTCCACACCGACCGGAATGATCTCGTACAACGCTGTGACTGTATGTCCTGAGCCAAGATCGCCTGCGTCTTTCTTATCATTGTTAAAGTCTTCGTTTTTCAAGACGCGGTTTTCGTAACCGATCAACCGGTAAGCTTTTACTTTTGCAGGATTAAACTCCACCTGTAGCTTTACATCTTTGGCTATTGTGAATAACGTTCCTCCAAATTCGTTGACCAATACTTTCCTCGCTTCAGTGATATTGTCAATGTACGCGTAGTTGCCATTACCTTTGTCAGATAGAATTTCCATTTTGGAATCTTTATAGTTGCCCATCCCGAATCCTAAGACGGTCAGGAATACACCTTCTTTCCTTTTTTCTTCGATGAGTCTCTCCATGCCTGCGTTGCTCGACTCTCCAACATTAAAGTCGCCATCTGTTGCCAGGATGATTCGATTATTTCCGTTGTGCTTGAAATTCTTTTTAGCAACCTCATAAGCCAGTTTGATTCCGGCGCCACCAGCGGTAGAACCACCAGCTTCCAGCTTATCCAAAGCGTCCAGGATCTTTCTCTTTTCACTTCCCGAGGTTGGTTCCAGTACGAGGCCCGCCGCACCCGCATATACTACGATGGCAATGTGATCATTTGGCCTAAGCTGTTCTACCAGCATCTTGAAAGAACTCTTTAACAATGGAAGTTTGTTTGCATCGCTCATGGAACCGGATACATCGATCAGGAACACAAGGTTCGAAGCTGGCAAATTTTCTGTCGGAATGGATTTACCCTGCAACCCAATGTGCACGAGTTTATGTTTGCTGTTCCATGGTGCCGAAGAAATTTCAGTGTGTATCGCGAAGGGATGTTGATTAGTGGGTTGACTGTAGTCGTAATCAAAATAATTTATTAGCTCCTCGATTCTTACTGCATCTTTTGGCGGACGTTGACCGTTGTTAATAAACCTTCTTACGTTGGCGTATGATGCTGCGTCGACATCAATGGAAAAGGTTGACAATGGATTTTTCAAAGCCTCACGGAAAATGTTTTCTTCGATAGAACTATACTCCTCTGTGTTCCACTGTGGATGCTGATATTCCTGGACATGGAAAGCCGTCATGCCCCTAACATAGGCTTTAGCGGCAGGTGCATCGGCT
>CAMLER010000737.1 GCA_946478915.1 uncultured Chryseolinea sp. | reverse complement strand
GCCAATTTTTCTTGCCAGAAGATTCAGGGATTCGCGATTAACAAGGCGCGAGCGAACTTCCGTAAGAAAACCTTCTGACTTAAATGGAAACTTCTTGAACAGGAAGTCGGCGACCGCAGCGCCCAGAATTGCATCTCCGAGATATTCAAGACGTTCGTTAGATTCCTTAAATCCGGACGCGACATTTTCTTTGGCTATCGAGCTGTGAACTGTTGCCAACCGATACAATTCCAGATTAGAGGGAGTGAACCCGGCGATGTTATGAATCGCAGACAATAGTTGCTTATCAGTCTGTTTGTCCGTCTTCGACTTTCCCTTCGGGATCTTAAGAATCTTCCAAACCAAGCGTTAAATCGTTGAAAATATGGAGCAAATTTAACAATTCTCCTTATTATAATTTTGACTTATTAAGCTTCATGCTTTTTAAAGATTATGGAGAAGTTGTGGCCTCCGAATCCAAAAGTATTGCTCAACGCAACGTCTACATTCCGCTGTTGTGCTTCATTAAAAGTCAGGTTTAAGCGCGAATCGAGTCCGGGGTCGTCCGTGAAATGGTTAATGGTGGGTGGTATCACTGATTGATTGATAGCGAGCAGACACGCGATGCTTTCAATCGCGCCGGCAGCACCGAGCAAGTGGCCAGTCATTGACTTCGTAGAACTTATATTCATCGCATAAGCATGATCACCAAATACTTTTTGGATAGCTCTTATTTCACCCAGATCTCCTAGCGGTGTCGAGGTGCCATGCGTGTTGACGTAATCCACGGAGTCAGGACTGACTCCGGCTTCCTGAAGCGCGTTATGCATTACTCGGGTGATTCCTGCTCCTTCGGGATGGGGAGCGGTGATGTGATATGCATCCGCTGTCATACCTCCGCCCAGTATTTCACCATATATTTTCGCTCCGCGCTTTCTGGCGTGTTCAAGTTCTTCAAGAATAAGAGCGCCCGCGCCTTCGCCCAACACAAATCCATCGCGATCCTGATCATAAGGCCGAGACGCAGTTTCTGGTGAATCATTTCGTTCTGAAAGGGCGCGCATGGCGTTAAAACCGCCAACACCAGCTTCACATATCGCCGCTTCCGAGCCACCTGAAACAATCATATCTGCCTTGCCTAACCTGAGAAAAGTAAACGCATCGTAGATCGCATTGGTAGAAGATGCGCATGCTGAGACCGTTACAAAGTTCGGTCCCCGAAATCCATACTTGATCGAAATATGCCCTGCGCTTAGATCAGGGATCATTTTTGGAATAAAAAAAGGATTAAACCGTGGAGTGCCATCGCCTTTTGCATAAGCTTTCACTTCTTCCTGAAAAGTAAGCAGACCGCCGATACCCGATCCCCAGATCACGCCGACGCGATCCGGGTCTAGTTGGTCTAATGTTACATTGGAATCTTTAATTGCCTCATCTACGGCAACCATTGCAAACTGGGCAAAGGGATCCATCTTTCGGGCTTCCTTGCGGTCCATGTGGTTGCCGATGTCGAAGTCTTTAACCTCACAGGCGAATTTTGTTTTATAAAGAGAAGCATCAAAACGGGTAATAGGTGCTGCACCGCTCTTCCCGGATTTCAACCCCTCCCAGTACGCTGGAAGGGTATTGCCGATGGGAGTGAGTGCACCAAGTCCTGTAACGACTACTCGTTTTAATGTCATGTCTAAAGGGGTGTGGTAAAAAAGCGAAAGAGATCAATTATTTCTTTACGTTTTGCTCCAGGTATGAAATTGCCTGGCCTACTGTCGAAATATTTTCAGCCTGATCATCGGGGATCGAGATATTAAATTCTTTTTCGAACTCCATAATGAGTTCAACGGTGTCAAGAGAGTCTGCACCAAGATCATTGGTAAAGCTCGCTTCTGGAGTAACTTCAGATTCCTCAACACCAAGTTTCTCGATGATGATCTGTTTTACCTTTGTTGCAATTTCAGACATGTTTTTTCGGTTTAATTATTTAAAAATCTGTGCAAATAAAGAGATTTGCCACAATATTGTCAAACTTTTTTGATCTTGCTCAAACGAGTGAAAACTTCCTCCGGACTCCTTTATTCGCATGAAAAAAAGTAAGCTGGTCATTGATTATGATTTTGATTTTGAGCTGCTGGGACTACTTTCTTCAGCCAGGGGATATAAACTCGCATGGGAAATTAATCAGGCATTAGGCATACAACTGATAAAACAGCCTGATTTGGTCGTAGGTTTTAAAAATACAGAAGAAAAGGGCTTTTCTTTTTATTCATATGAAACACAGCTCAATCGATTGAAACTCTTTAAAAATAAACCTTCCGAACAGGAAAGTGGAAAGTATTTTCTAATCCCTGAGTTTCCTCATTATGATTTTATAATTTTGGCCGCTATGGAAGAGCAGCATTGGCATCAGCATCTGATGCGCAAGATCAAATCTATCAAAGACGTTCAACTGGTAGCCTCCATCCCTCTGGAAGGTTTGAAGTCAAAATCAAACTTTATTTTTTGATTGATCATGCTCACGCTCTTCGTTGAATTCAATTACCTTAAACCTTTATGCTAGACAAAGTATCATTCAACAAAACCAAGATTGTTGCCTCAGTCGGACCTGCTTCCAATTCAAAAGAAATGCTTCGTGCATT
>CAMLER010000736.1 GCA_946478915.1 uncultured Chryseolinea sp. | reverse complement strand
GAACAGCTGGAGATCATTGATCATTTTATACAAACTCAACCTACTATTTCGAATTCAAAGGACAAGCCTGTTCAAATTCAGGACGGCGACCTGAGTACTATTAAAACAGGTGAATTTGGAGATAACATCGTGTCAGAAACACTGGTCGAGCTGTTGCTAAAACATGGTAAAAAAGATATGGATGTAGAAGTGTTGTAGTAGCTTATTTGGAAGTTTCCGCAAAAAAAGACTTACTTTGCGGCTCAAATTGAAGAACTGAAGAAGTAGGCTATGTATACTCTCATAATTGCGCTCATCATTTTATTCTCTGTTTTGCTGGTCCTGGTAATTCTGGCCCAAAATTCCAAGGGTGGCGGACTATCGAGCCAGTTTGGAGGTTCTTCAGCCAGTAACATCATTGGTGTAAAAAAGACAGGCGACCTTCTAGAGAAGCTCACCTGGGGTTTTATAGTCGCTATAATGGCGCTCAGCCTTACCACCAACTTCGTTGATTCAAGCCAGGGAAGTGGTGCCAACGATGTTCTTGAAAGAGCGGGCGAACAAGCCCCTGCCAACATCCCTCCAGCAAACCTTGACTTTGACGCTGCGGATAGTACTGGTAATTAGTTATCCGTTATCCGTTATCCGTTAATCGTTATCCGGTCCGATAGCGAGTTATGTCTGTTTGATTTTGGATTAGTCCCGTTATCTGTTAACCGTTAATCGTTATCCGTGATGATAGCCACTGGTTTCTGTTTTATTTAATTTTTACATGCATGTGACTACGAGTACGACACGAGGAAATTACCCTCGCCCTGTCTCTGTGCGTACGGATAACGGATAACTGATAACGGTTAACGGATAACGGTTAACGGATCACGCTGCCTGAGAAATATGCTTCACAAAAAGACGCTTTGCGACTGGCATCAGAGTTTCGGCAAAGGGAAACTTCATTCGTGCAAGGATCAGGTACGCAGCGGGGTTCGGCAGATCCCTAAACTTCCTTATCAATTCCAGTTTGATATTTTCATAGGTATTTGCCGTGCTTTTTTCTACGCGCTCTATGAATTCGGTATTGAGACTGCGAAGTTGCTCCTGACTGGTTTCGAAAATGCTCACCTGGTACCGGTAGATATTGGTTTCCTTTTCGGGCGGCTGGGTGACAAACAAATATCCTTCCTTAGCATATAATGGCGTTACTCCCACCGGCGAAATCTCACACTTTGATTCCACAAATTCATAGATCACCGAACCTTCCTGTAGCGAACCTTTAATCTGAGGGAGGGCAAATTCAATGATGGACTCCAATTCACTCATTACACCATCATCTTCAATCATTTGCCGGTAGCTTAATTCCAGCTTCTTGAAATCCTCCAATGAAAGCTCCTTGGGAAATGATTCGCGGATCAGCGATTTGTTTTCCTTTAATGTCAGGAGATTGCGATAATGAAAAACGAGGTCAGCCATAAACGGATACAACTCCACACGATCGAAAGAAGATTTTACCTTCTGCAGATACGCCATCAGCACATACTTCTTGTATTCAAAATCGATTAAACCTTGGGTAAGCCAGTCTTTTGATAAGTTATCCATAGTTAAAAAAATTCAAGCCGCTATCAATTTAAACATTCATCGCTTTCAGCACAAGGGGTTTTCAATAACGATGATTGTACATATGTGGGTTTCCAGGATAAAAATCAACATTTCGCCCTTAAAAGTCAGTCAGCAAAGCCTGTCATTTCTGCCATCCTGACCATTTGGAACTGACGAAAACGAAATAGTTGTCTGATAAAACCGAGTAAAACCTGACAGATGTTGAATATTTCCTCTTAATTCGCGTCACTTTTCTCCATTGGCACAAAAGCTGATAATGGGGGACATAGACAAATTTGTTAACCTTTTAAATCCACAGACACATATGGCTAAAATCAACTTCAAACCAAATGAGGACCGGGTATTAGTTGAACCCGCTGAAGCTGAAACCAAGACCGCATCTGGTATCATCATTCCAGACACAGCAAAAGAAAAACCACAAAAAGGCAAAATCATTGCCGTTGGCGAAGGCGTTAAAGACAAGCCTGTAACCGTAAAAGTTGGTGACAATGTACTCTACGGAAAATACTCCGGCACTGAGATCAACATCGACGGAAAAGAGTATCTCATCATGAGAAACTCAGATATTTTCGGAATCATTTAATCAACCTAAAATCTTAAACATTTATGGCTAAAGAAATAACCTTTGAAACCAGCGCAAGAGACAAAATAAAGAAAGGCGTTGACAAACTTGCTGATGCAGTAAAAGTTACCCTGGGTCCAAAGGGTCGTAACGTTATACTCGACAAGAAATTCGGCGCGCCGACTGTAACTAAAGACGGTGTGTCCGTTGCAAAAGAAATCGAATTAAAAGATGCTATTGAAAACATGGGTGCACAACTCGTGAAGGAAGTAGCTTCAAAAACCGCTGATGCAGCCGGCGACGGTACAACTACCGCTACTGTATTGGCTCAATCTATATATGCTCACGGAATCAAGAACGTAGCTGCCGGAGCTAACCCAATGGATTTGAAACGCGGTATCGACAAAGCTGTTGACGCAGTTGTTGAGAATCTTAAAAAACAATCCAAGAAAATTAATGACTCTAACGAG
>CAMLER010000735.1 GCA_946478915.1 uncultured Chryseolinea sp. | reverse complement strand
CAACCATTTTCATTTGATGAGCATGGGATTATCCGGTAATTCGCGAATAACGGAATGGCTAAAGCGCACCAATGGTTTTTCATTTGCGTTGTATGCGACAGTAATGGCCTTTTGCCTGTATACGTGCGTATATGCATTCCGTAAGACCTTTGCAGCAGCCACATTTGAAGGAATGGTGTATGCGGGCGTCAGCTATAAGGTCTGGCTTATTACCTTCCAGGTTGTTGGGTATGCCATTTCAAAGTTCGTTGGAATAAAAGTGATTTCGGAATTGAAAGCATCATCACGATCCCTGGGTATCGTGCTAATGATTGCGATCGCTGGCATTTCATGGTTCTTTTTCGCGATTGTGCCTGCACCTTACAACATCTTCTTCCTGTTCACAAATGGATTTCCCCTTGGACTGGTATGGGGAATGATCTTTGGGTATATGGAGGGCAGAAGATTCACCGAAGTGCTGGGAGCGGGGTTATCCGTCAGCTTTATCTTCTCAGCGGGTGCGGCGAAGTCTGCGGGCGGATTTATTATGCGCGATTGGGGCGTATCGGAATTCTGGATGCCTTTCGTAACATGTTGTGTGTTTTTAGTGCCTCTCCTTGTATTCCTTTGGTTTTTAGATAAGTTACCTCCCCCTTCGCCGCTGGACGAGGAATTGCGCACCCGCCGGCAGCCAATGGATCTCAAAGAGCGGCGACAATTTGTCCGTTCGTTTCTCCCAGGGATAATCTTGTTTACGTTTTCCTATATGCTATTGACCACCTTTAGGGAATTCCGAGACAACTTTTCGGCTGAAGTGTGGGAATCACTGGGCTATGGTGACTCTCCCGAAATGTTCACAGCTACCGAGACACCGGTTTCAATTGGAATATTGGCGGTTATGGGAAGTCTTATGCTCATTAAAGACAACCAGAAAGCGTTCATGATAAACCACCTGATCATATTTATCGGCATGGTGGTAATTGGCGTGAGTACGTTTATGTTTCAAAATGAGTTAATCAGTCCGCCGTTGTGGATGATTCTGATCGGAATGGGTCTATATCTCGGTTACATTCCATTCAACAGTATATTCTTTGACCGGATGCTTGCAGCCTTCAAATACGTAGGCACAGTAGGATTCCTGATTTACATTGCCGATGCCTTTGGATACGTCGGAAGCATCGGTGTATTACTGTTTAAGGAGTTTGGATATGCGCAATTAAGCTGGGTGGATTTTTTCCTTAAAGCCGGTTATGTAATCTCAATCTTAGGAGGCTTTTTTATTGGTGCATCGATGCTCTATTTCCATTACAAGCATAAGCGCTGGAGAAAGGCTACAAATGCCAGGGTTGGTCATTGACATGATACCCTTCGATTTGGCGGCGATAGAATTACTTCTGCCTGAACGCCAGCAACGGAACCTTGTTATGAAACGCCATTTGTCGCGTCACACTTCTGTTGAACAGCTTTTCATAGAAGGTCAGATCATGGGTGAACATGGCAAGCAGATCAGCTTTTGATTCAGAGATATAATAATCAATAGCCTCATCCACCTCCTTATTTACTATGACTTTAGCGACTACATTTGAAATTTCCGCTTTCGAAATACTGGCTGCAACTTTTTTCTCAAGCGCAGCAACCTCTTTCAAAGACGGCGTTACATGTAGGAGGTGAACTTTTGAATTAAACTTTTCCAGGTAAGGGATCAAAATTTGTAATTCATAATCCACGTCCTTAAGATCAGTAGCATAAACTACATTATTAAAGCTTTTAAACTCACCCAGTTCAGGCACTGCTAATACTGGCACGTGGCTTACTTCGATCACCGAAGCAGTGTTTGTTCCCAACACGTATTTCCTTATTCCGCGTGCGCCACGAGTCCCCATAACTATAAGGCCCGTATGAAGTTTCTTCGCTTCCCTTCTTACCGTATCGCTGAAAGAAGCACCATTTACCACCTTAAAATTTATTTGTTCGTTAGTAGTTAGCTTTCCGGAAATCTCATTTACAAAAGCTTCAAGATCTTCTTTTGCTGTATCCATTAATTCCTTTTCGAGAGATTTCAGCTGGAGACGCATCGAGGCGCGCGTGGGTTGAGTTAAGCTTACCACGTGCAAAAGCGTTAGTGTACCCCCGAGTTTGTTCACAATTTTAACAGCGTATTGAACGGCTACCTTCGAGAGGTCCGAGAGATCGGTGGGAACTAAAATATTAACCATAGTAGAATTTTGAATTGTGTTGCTAAAATAAGGTTCTTTGAAAACAGATCAATCGAATATTATCATAATCCAATATTATCGTAAATGAATCACACATTTGGCAGCGACAACTATTCGGGCGTACATCCCGAGGTCATGGACGCACTACTTTGTGCCAACTCCGGTCACGCAGCTTCCTATGGTGCGGATGAATATACAGCAAATGCGATTGAAAAATTCAAACAATATTTTGGCGACGATATTGAAGTGTTTTTCGTTTACAATGGCACCGGTGCAAACGTATTAGGATTAAGCACGCTCACCCGCTCCTATCAGGGCATCATTTGTTCCCTTGTATTCACACCCGAAAAAATTGTAGTACCTGTTGCGCATCTGTGGCAAAAATTCCCCTCGCTGAATTGGCATAGCTGATCGGCATGTTTGAAATATACCTTG
>CAMLER010000734.1 GCA_946478915.1 uncultured Chryseolinea sp. | reverse complement strand
GGACAAAAACTCATAGCCGTCACGTTGTATGACGAACGGATCTTTATTTTTTCGGCCGGTGCCTCCATCAAATCAATCGTTGCCTTTACAGCGTCATCCATATACATCATCGGCAAATAGGTATCTGGCTTTAGGAAACATTCGTATTTTTTTTCTTTCAGGGCTTTCAGAAAAATTTCAACGGCATAATCCGTCGTTCCACCACCAGGTTTAGTCTTATATCCGATCAGCCCTGGGTAACGTAGACTGCGTACATCCAGTCCGTGGTTGCGCCAGTACCATTCACACCAACGTTCACCGGCTTGCTTGCTGATTCCATAGATCGTCATGGGATCCATAACGGTGTATTGAGGTGTGTTTTTCTTTGGTGTTGATGGACCAAATACAGCAATGGAGCTGGGCCAATAAACTTTTTGAATCTTCGCTGCAACTGAAGCGTCAAGGACGTGAATCAGACTCTCCATATTCAAGCGCCACGCTTGCTTTGGATTCTTTTCACCTGTCGCGGAAAGCACAGCTGCCAAATGATATATCTGTGTGAATGCGCCCATTTGCAGAAGACTTTCCAGTTGCTTTGGCTTCATCACATCCAGGATCTCAAAATTTCCTTCGGCCAATATTCCGCCAGGTTCTTTAATATCCGTTGCTACAATGTGCTCTTTCCCATAGTATTTCCAAAGACCCTGGATTAATTCCGTGCCCAGCTGACCCGCCGCTCCCGTTACTAGAATCTTTTCTTTCTTCATGATATTAATCCTGATCGTGCGCCGAAAAATACAAAATAAGGCCTACCCTTTGTCTCCCTTCGCTAAAGCTTTTCTTAAATTAGCGCGGTGGACTTCGAGACATACCTGACATCAAAAAAAATCGACTCTGTTGCGTTTAAAAATGCGGAGCCGGAATTGTGGACAGAATGGAACGTTGAGTTCAGCCAAATGCATCCGGAAAGTTTCACGATGCAGAAGTTAAACCTGATCAATCCGATCCGAAGAAAATATACCTTACCTGTTACCGCTCCAACGATTGAACAACCATCTACTCCGGTCGTTCAGTCTCCATCTTCTCCTCCGCCAGACGAAAACAAACCAGCTGGCCCAACCACTGCAAAGCCAAAACCAATTATGGCAAAGCCTGTTTTTAAACCAAAACCTAAAATGTAGACTTTCAGCATGTACAAGAAACTACAACCCGTTCTGCAAAAAAAGATCAATGAAATAAGAGAAGCCAATCTCTATAAGAGCGAAAGGATTATTACAACGCCGCAGGGCGCTGTTATCAAAACCACGGATGGAAAGGAGGTCATTAATTTTTGTGCGAATAACTATTTAGGGCTGTCTGCACATCCGCGAATTATCGAAGCAGCAAAGCGCGCTATAGATACGCATGGATATGGAATGTCATCGGTAAGATTTATTTGCGGAACACAAGACATTCACAAGACACTTGAACGTAAGATCTCCGAGTTCCTCAAAACTGAAGATACTATTCTGTACGCTGCGGCGTTTGATGCGAACGGCGGTGTATTCGAACCTTTGTTCGGCGCCGAAGATGCGATCATCTCTGACGAGTTAAACCACGCCTCTATCATCGATGGCGTGAGGTTGTGCAAGGCGATGCGCTATCGCTACAAGCATAACAACATGGACGATCTCAAGGTCCAACTCGAACAGGCAAAATCTGCGGGAGCAAAACAAATCATAATTGTTACGGATGGCGCTTTCTCTATGGATGGAACTATTGCACAGCTGGATAAGATCTGCGCATTGGCTGACCGTTACGAAGCACTGGTGATGACCGACGAGTCGCATGCAACAGGGTTCATTGGAAAAACAGGCCGTGGGGTGCCGGAGTACTGCGGGGTAATGGACCGGGTTGACATTATCACCGGTACATTAGGCAAAGCGTTGGGTGGAGCATCGGGAGGTTTTACATCCGGAAGAAAAGAAATCGTAGAAATCCTCAGGCAACATTCAAGACCTTATCTTTTCTCAAATACCTTGGCGCCTTCGATAACCGGTGCTTCCATTGAAGTTTTTGACTTGTTGTCTGAAACCACGGCGCTTAGAGACAAGCTTGAAAAGAACACGAAGTATTTCCGCGAGAAAATATCGCAGGCCGGATTTGAAATAAAGCCAGGCGAACATCCTATTGTTCCAGTGATGTTGTACGAAGCTTCGCTAGCGCAAGATTTCGCTGCGCGCTTGTTGAAGAAAGGAATTTATGTCATCGGGTTTTTCTTCCCGGTTGTACCAAAAGGTCAGGCGAGAATCAGGGTGCAAATCTCCGCTGCTCATGAACAGGATCATCTTGATAAAGCAATCCAGGCTTTTAGGGAAATAGGAAAGGAACTGCAGGTGTTGAAAAGTAAAGGATGATGAGGTTCTTGAACATCGAATAATGAACAAGGAACACCGAATATTGAACAGCGCTCGAGCCAAACGCGTCAGTCTATCTTCTGGCCGAACAAATAACAATTAACTAATAACTAATAGCAACTACTTAATTCCATGCTCCTTCTTCCTCTTCGCCACAATATCACCCATCTTGGACGTGTCTTTCGACAAGAGACCAAATGCGGGATCAATGTTCTGAGAGGGAAAGAACTAGATATATCCTCTTTTGCCCCTGAGCTTAA
>CAMLER010000733.1 GCA_946478915.1 uncultured Chryseolinea sp. | reverse complement strand
TTGTATTCAAATCCGGCGTGGTCACTTCCTATTGCTATTTTCATGGTGCGCAATATTAAGGTTCGGGCGATGCAGCATTTTGCTCTCTCAGCAATTCCTCAGCTTCTTCCCGTGCTTTCCTTTTTGCGACCGAAGCAGATATCAATACACTGATCTCGAACAACATGTATAAAGGTATTGTTATCAACGTCTGGCTCAATGGATCCGGTGGTGTAACAATAGCAGCCACCACCAGAATAATGACGATGGAGTGTTTCCGATATTTTCGAAGAAACTCCGGTGTAACAATCCCAATCTTAGTCAGGAAGTATATGACCACCGGAAGTTGAAACAGCAACCCAGATCCCAGGACAAGCATTACAACAGTGGATACATAGGAGGTAATATCAAATTCATTGACGATAATATCGCTAATGCTATAATTTGCGAGGAAGTAAACCATCCACGGGGCAATCACATAGTAACCAAACGCCACGCCCAAAAAAAACAGAAATGAAACGGATCCAACGGCACCCCTGGAATATTTTCGTTCGTTTGCCTGAAGCCCGGGTTTAATAAATCTCCAAAATTCCCAAACAACATATGGGAACGCAACAACCAATCCGATTATGAACGACGACATAATGTGCATCGTAAATTGCCCGGTCATATTGCGACTTTGGATCTTGAAAGGAATGTCTTGCACACACAAACCCTCTGATCCGATGGCATTGCCAAGACGACACAAAAACTTGAAGGTTGGAAAGTCAACCCGAGCAGGAGCAAAAATTATGTTTTCAAAAATCCATGGTGCAAATGCAAACGCTGCAATGGTAAATATGACAACGGCCACCAGTGCCCGGACAACATGCCATCTCAATTCCTCGAGATGTTCGAGGAAACTCATCTCTTTCTCGCCGCTTTCTCTTTCTGAGCCTTCTTCCTGATCTAATGGCATACCTGTATTTGTTTAGAGCATCCGTTGACAAAGTTTTGAGACAAAATCTATTTGTACAAAGGGAATTTCTCCATAAACCTGTTCACTTTTCTTTTCACTGATTTTAAGTGTTTCACATCGTCCGTTCTTTGGAGGACTTCGTCAATCAGATCAACAACTTTTTGAATATCTTTTTCTTTTAAACCGCGTGTTGTAACGGCCGGGGTACCCAATCTCATACCGGACGTAACCATTGGCGACTGCGTATCGAATGGGACCATATTTTTGTTGATTGTAATGTCGGCCTGAATCAAGGCCTCTTCGGCAGCTTTTCCGGTCAGATTCTTTGACCGAAGATCGATCAGCATCAAATGATTGTCCGTACCTCCCGATATTATCTTATACCCCTTGTCAACAAACGCCTGAGCCATAGCCTTCGCGTTTTTCGCTACCTGCACGATATATTCCATGTAATCGTCAGATAGCGCTTCTGCAAATGACACAGCCTTCGCCGCGATTACATGTTCCAGGGGCCCGCCCTGGGTACCTGGAAATACGCCGGAGTCGAGCACCGAAGTAATTTTTCTCAATTCACCTTTTGGAGTTTTTAAACCCCATGGATTATCAAAATTTTTACCGACCAGTATCATTCCGCCCCGAGGACCTCTCAGCGTTTTATGCGTCGTTGTCGTAACAATGTGACAATATTCCATTGGGTCGCTCAACAGGCCTCGCGCGATCAATCCTGCCGGATGTGAGATATCAGCCAGCAGAAGCGCACCCACATTATCAGCGGCCTCGCGCAGTTTCTTATAGTCCCAATCGCGGCTGTACGCTGAAGCTCCACAAATAATCATCTTGGGCTTTTCCCGTTCTGCTGTCTCGATTACCTTATCGAAGTCTATGGTACCCGTTTCCTCTTCGACGCCATAAAATGTCGGCTGATAAAGTTTGCCTGAAAAATTAACCGGCGACCCATGTGTCAGGTGCCCTCCATGCGACAAATCAAAGCCTAGAATCTTATCGCCGGGCTTAAGACAGGCCAGCATGACGGCGGCGTTCGCCTGAGCGCCCGAGTGAGGCTGGACATTGGCCCACACGGCACCGAAAAGTTCCTTTGCGCGGTCTATTGCCAATTGTTCAATTTCATCAACTACTTCACAGCCCCCATAATATCTTTTTCCCGGAAGTCCTTCTGCATACTTGTTGGTCAGCACTGTTCCCTGCGCTTTCATCACCTGAAGCGAGGTGAAATTTTCTGATGCTATTAGCTCGATTCCGCTCTCCTGACGTAGTTTTTCTTTTTCGATTAAATCAAAAATGGCTTTATCGCGTTTCATGGACGATGAGGTTTTTAAAGAAGGGGCAAAAATAAGAGAGTGCTATGAGATGACATAATAACACCTTCAAAAAGAAGGCCGATAAAACATATTAACCGCCTTCCTTAAAATATAAGGCAAATACAAAACTAGGCTTTCTCTTGCTGCTTCGTTATCCAATCGGAGATAATCTTGTCAAGTACGTCTAAAGGAAGACACCCATATTTAAGGACCTCGTCATGGAAAAGCCCGACATTAAAATTCTCTCCCAATGCTGTCTCGGCCTTTTTCCTCAACTCGAGAATTTTTAATTGTCCGATCTTGTAAGAAAGCGCTTGTGCCGGGATCGCCATATACCGTTCAATTTCAACTGCTGCAGCTTCGTTACTAATAGGCTGGTTG
>CAMLER010000732.1 GCA_946478915.1 uncultured Chryseolinea sp. | reverse complement strand
ATTATGGAGACATGGACCAGGTGGCTCCGGGCGACTTGCGCTGAGATTTACACAGATGGTGGTCTTTACAAATAGAAAAACATGCTGATTGTGGGGTTAATGAGCCGCAGATGAAGAAAAAGTATACCATACACGACATTGCCAAGAAGCTGAATATTACAGCGTCCACGGTTTCGCGTGCATTAAACGACCATCCGCGTATCAGCGATGCTACAAAAAAGGCTGTGCAAAAGATCGCGCTTAAACTAAACTATCAGCCGAATAACATAGCCGCTGCGTTGCGTAACGGGCATACAAATATTATTGGCATCATCGTGCCAACCATCGATCGTAGTTTTTTTGCTTCCATTGTGAGAGGGATCGAAGAAGTCGCAAATGCATCTCGCTATAATGTTATGATATGTCAGAGTTATGACCAATACGAAAAAGAGGTGGCCAATGTTGAAACGCTGTTGAACGCGCGCGTCGACGGAATTATAGTTTCTCACGCAAAAGAAACGAAAGATTTTGATCATTTTCGAAAAGTGCGCGAGAAAGGGATACCGGTTGTCATGATTGACCGAACAAACGATAACCTTGAAGCAAGCCAGGTAGTTATCGACGACTATCTCGCGGCTTATAAGGCCACAGAACATTTGATCGAACAAGGCTGCAGAAAAATCGCTCACTTCACCAATACCCTTAAGATCAATATTTATAAAGAACGGCTTCGTGGTTATAAAGAGGCATTAATCGCTCATGGTCTAGCATATGATGAATCCTATGTAATAGAAAGTAATCTGCAACTGGAAGATGGTCGCAAAAGTATGCTCAAACTGCTTTCACAAAAGCCATTACCTGATGGTGTTTTTTCTGCCAGTGCTTATGGTATAATGGGAGCGCTTCAGGTGCTCAAGGAGAAAGGCATTAAGGTCCCTGAAGAAATCGCGTTGATCGGTTTTACCAATGAGCCTTTCACTTCCTTCTCCGAGCCAGCATTGTCTATTGTTGAACAACACAGTATGAGAATGGGGAATGCTGCAGCTGAAATTTTTTTGGAGGAGATTACGGACGAGGAGAAAAAATTTATACCTCAAAAGGTGGTGCTAAAACCTGAACTCATTGTGCGCGAATCCTCACTGCGGAAAAAATAATAGTCTATGCAAAAAAAACTCGATCGCGCATCGGCAGGCACCGCCGCTGCTCCACCAACCAGAATCTTACAATTTGGGGAGGGTAACTTCCTGAGAGCTTTTGCTGACTGGATGATTGATATTCTCAACGAAGAAACAAGCTTTAATACCGGTGTCGAAGTTGTGCAGCCAATCAGTAAAGGCATGGGCCAGATGCTTAACGACCAGGACGGCTTGTATCATGTTGTTTTACAGGGGCTGCGCGACGGACGCGAAATTTCAGAGACACGCATGGTGACCTGTATTTCGCGCTGCATCAACCCTTATGAAGAGTTCGACAACTTTCTCAGCAGTTCTGAAAATCCACATTTAAGATTTATTATTTCTAACACAACGGAAGCCGGCATTGCTTTTAACGCAATGGATATACGTCCTGACATACTTGCAGTAAGTTTCCCGGGAAAGGTTGCGCAGTTGTTATGGCACAGGTACGAGTTCTTCAATGGTGACAAGGAACTAGGTCTGATATTTATTCCGTGTGAGTTGATTGATAAGAATGGAAGCGCACTTAAACAGGCTGTTCTGCAATACGCTGAACTTTGGAAACTTCCCCACCATTTCGTCAAATGGATTAACGAGTCAAACACATTCTGTAATACGCTTGTCGATCGAATTGTTCCCGGGTTTCCAAAGGAGAACATAAGTGAGATACGCGAGAAAATCGGATATGAAGATCAACTCGTAGTAAAGGCAGAACCATTTCATCTTTGGGTAATCGAGGCGCCTGATTTTGTGAAAGAAGAATTACCCTTCGATACGGCCGGACTTGAGGTTAAATTTGTGGATGATATCACGCCGTATCGGACCCGCAAGGTTAGGATCCTAAATGGCGCACACACTTGCCTGGTGCCGGTTGCTTACCTTTCTGGTTTCAGAACTGTGATGGAATCAGTTAACGATGAGGCTACAGGTCAATTTATCCGAAAGGCTATATTTGAAGAAATCATTCCGACACTCGACCTGCCAAATGATGAATTGGAAGAATTTGCAAATGATGTAATCGAGCGGTTTCAGAATCCTTCCATCCGGCATGAGCTGCTAAGCATCGCCTTGAATTCCATTTCCAAATTTAAAGTAAGAGTTCTACCTTCTATTTTGGAATATCATAAACGAAAAGGAAAATTGCCTCCAAATTTGATCTTTTCCCTCGCGGCACTGATACGGTTTTACAAAGGAGACTGGGAAGGAGAAAAAATTCCATTGAACGACTCACCCGACGTGCTTGAATTCTTCAGAGATTCCTGGAACAATTACCAGGGTACCACTCTAGTTGAAAAGATATTGTCTAATCAATCATTTTGGGGGCAGGATCTAACAAAAATGCAGGGTTTGGTCAGCCATGTTCAAAAGGATCTTGAAAGGTTGAACCAAAAAGTATGGCTTTGACCAACTAACCAATAATGAGCGGGAAACGAGGCTCGAACTCGCGACCCTCAGCTTGGGAAGCTGATGCTCTACCAACTGAG
>CAMLER010000731.1 GCA_946478915.1 uncultured Chryseolinea sp. | reverse complement strand
GATGGACCAATATCCTGAATTGGCAAAGCATAAAATTGCAAAAGCCGATATCATTACGCTGGACTATCATTGGCCGAGACTTGTCGGACGCAATGGTACAAAGGATGTCCACGGTCAATATAATAAGACTACAGTTTTGAGGGTGCGGACAGATCAGGGTGCTGAAGGCTGGGGTATATCCGAACAGAAAGCTAAGGAGTCACTTTCAAAAATTATTGGAAAAAAAGTTGTTGATATCATTGCTCCGCAAAATGGGCTGGCTTCGGGATTAGATACTTTTCACTTCGACTTTGCAATGTTCGACCTGATGGGTGTGATATTGCAGAAACCTGTGTATCAGATTCTGGGAGCTAAGGGCCAGACTAGCGCACCTATTTATAGCGGCATGATTTATATTGACGAGTTACCCTATAAGGAAGCGAAAGGGGGACTAGAAGTGATTATGCAAAATTGTGCCTGGGATTATGAGCAAGGTTACCGGCAGTTAAAGATCAAGATAGGTCGCGGAAAAAAATGGTATTCGCCAAAAGAAGGAATGGATATGGACATAAAGGTTGTCAAGATGGTTCATGACGAATACGGAAGTAAGGGAGTAGATATCCTGGTTGATTCTAACAACGGTTACACATTGCAGGATACCATGACATTTCTTGAAGGAATCAAGGGAATTCCTTTGTATTGGGTGGAAGAACCATTTCCTGAGCAAATGGAGGATGGCAAAAAGTTGCGTGCCTGGATGGACAAGAACGGTTTTCAAAAAACAAGATATGCCGATGGGGAATGGATTCGCCCTCACGAGAAAGATGTTGCGCTGCAGATGGCTCGCGAGGGTGTCGTGAATACATACATTAATGATATTCATGCTTACGGGTTGACAAATTGGATGAGGGTAATGCCGTCGTTGAAATCTGCGAACGCTGATGCAAGTCCCCACGCCTGGGGTGATCGGCTGAAGACGAACTACACCGCACACCTTGCTGCCGGGCTTGGAAACATATCCACCATTGAAGGAGTAACCTGTATTTCGGAAGACATTGATTACGGAAACTATCCGATTAAGGATGGCCGCATTTCAGTGTCGAATGAACCAGGGTTTGGAATGAAGATATTAAAGGGGAGTTGATCATCTTTAAAAAATTTTACATTAGAGTTTTTCATTTTACGGTTTGAAAAAATGTAAAATCTAAAATGCCCAATGTAAAATGTAAAAGCTGGCGCGACTAATCGTGGATGGCGCTCTTTAATATTAATTTAACGCAACCTCATCTATATAAAGCGTTGCCTTTCCCTTCTTGAAAAGCGGATGATCTGAAGGAAGCTTTCCAATATTTTTAGCCCTAAGACGCAAGAAGCGGATTTCACGTTCGGGAAAGTCAATAATGCTTAGTCCTTTCACAGCACCTTTTTCGCTGGGCGGCGAAGAAGTTTTTCCAAGACTTTCCATTTTACTTCGCTCTGATCCGCCCCAAACTTCGATTTCCTCAGGAGGAAAAATACCCTGATCTGCATCTAGCAAAAAACTCACAGCAACCTGCGATATTTTCCCTGCATTTTTCATTTCAAAAACAGCATCGAGATCTTGTGTAGTAAACACAAGATACGCTTTGTCATTTTTGTCTGGACCGCCGGCATTACCATCAAATAGAACGCTGTCGGATTTTGCCGATAGCTTAAGATCAGGTTTCGTTTGCATTTGGATGATGTTAGCTGTCTCGCCTATTTTTACTAGATGATGAGTAACAACATCACTGTCTACCCAGCCCTCCATTTTTGAAATGATTTTTAATGTGGTGGTCTGGTTAATTTTCAGTGGCTCAGTATAGCGATACGACTGCGACGTCGGCAAGGATCCGTCAATCGTGTAGTAATAGCTAACTTTGCCACGCGAGGGTTTAATATCGACAATTGCCTGGTTCCGGAAGAACTGGCTATCAATCTTCATGACAGGTATGGTCAGCTTCGCATAGTATAGACTATCCGTTAAATCAAATTGTGTATCGAAGATCTGTAGCTCCTGGTTTGATTGTCTGATTGCTTCTATCGCAGCGGTGCTCACATTTGTGTTATAGATATAGAGCTTTTTGAGATTTTTCCAGCCTGAAATTTCATTAAGTGCTTTTTCTGATATGTTGGTGCCCGATAGATTTAAGACCTCAAGATAGCGGAGACCGCGCAGGTATTGTACTCCATCATCGCCAATTGAAACATTTTGGAGATGCAGTTTCTGCAGATGTGGAAAATCGGAGAGTGCTTTCATATCTGGATCCGAAACTGTGGCATTACCCAGGTCGATGGAAACGATTTGTTTTGATATGCTATTTAATTCTGTAAGATCAGCAGATGTAAAATCCTTCTTTCCACCAAGAAAGACTGCGACGTAAGGCCGCACAGCCGAGATCTGCGAAACATTTCGGTATGGGTTTGTTAAAGATTTTAGTCGCGATGGATCAGCAAATGGGATGTTAACCAGGTCAAGACCTTTCTTTGGCTGAAACTTTGTAGACATAATCGAATGGATACTGTCCACTTTTGCCATGTGCAAATATTGCTCATGTTCACTGCTCCCGGAATTGATCCACCATCCGATCAATTTTATTTCTTCCCTGTCCAATTGCATTTTTCCTTCAGGAGGCATATGC
>CAMLER010000730.1 GCA_946478915.1 uncultured Chryseolinea sp. | reverse complement strand
AATTCATTGTACTCACATGACTGTATCACAATTGCAGCTAAGCATATCGCGCAAGCCAACATTTTAATCTTCATAGAAAGCTGAACGTTAGTTGGGGTTTTATACGGTAAAGATGGTGTCGAAGGCAATTAATTCAAGGTCGCAACACGTCACAAATAAAGTAACAAACAACATGCTGAAAATAAGGAAATGATATTTATGGTGGGCGACGAAGCCGGATGGGCTAAAAATGAAAATCCCCAGAGGTCCTTGACTTCCGGGGATAATCATTGTCTATAGTTGGCTTTCGGGTACAATATAGGACGACCTCTTAGAATCCGAATGCCTAAATCGATTACCTTATGATTTGAGAGACGAATGGTAATTTATGGCGATGGATGACATGAGTGTGTTGAAGTGTTGACGTTCGAAGTATTGACGTTGCCGGGGAGCAATGGTTCTTATTCGCGAAAGACACAGAGGCGCATACTTCAACACATCAGCACCCCAACACATCAACACTTTATAGAAATGAAAATCCCCCGAAGTTCTCGACTAAGGGGGATTGTCATGTCTATAGTTGGCTTTAATCTGATCGAAAGATAATAAGAAACGTTTGTCAAAACAACCGATTGCAGAAGAAAAATTTAATTTTTCTGGGTTTTTATTGTCGCACTATCCATATCCAATGAGTCCTTCCGGCTAAATTTTTGCTTCAACCGTTCCTTCAACTGAGACTTTGACCCAGGGAAAGTCGTGCGTCGACTGATGTCGTAGCCCAGCCCTATCAGCAAGAGCATGAAAATGGCAAACGCAATAAGAAATATCTTTTTCGATCTCGACATTATCAGATAAACTCCAAAACGTTATCTGCAAGTTTCACATTGTCAGAGACAAGTTCATAGAATTGATCCTTATTTAATTTCAACACAACAACCTGAGATTTTGCAACAATTAAATTGCTATTGACAAAAGCAGGTGAAGCAATCATTTCTCCGATAAATTGTCCGGCGCCAAAATTTGAAACCAATTTACCCGCCTGATAGAAATCAACTTTTCCGGCTACGATGATATAAAAATTGTTGTTCAGTTTCTCGTCGAGTATCAAGGTGTCCTGACTTTTCAAGTGAATCTCTTCTGCAATATCCGCTAAGAGGGACAACGTAATTCCGGGAACGTCTTTAAACACGGGCTGGCGCTGGAAGTACAAAACTTTTTCAAAGCGCGTCATTCTTTTTGAATGAATAACAAGCGCATCGAGTTCACGCTTTACCATTTCGCCTAACCGTCGCGCATTTTGTTCGTAAGCTTCCGGACTAATCTTATACAAAGCCAGCGCCGATACCTCTCTTAACAACCAGTCAGGGTTAAAGAGCTGTGCAATCAAATCCATTTTAAAATCCTTGATGCCAAGGATACCAATCTGAAATAATACACAAGCTTTGGTCCACCGATTTGATTGTGCAAAGTCACGGTTAATCATGAATTTTAGAACCAGCTGTGAATCAAGTTTTATCCGGGGATAAAAATCTTCGAGGCGATTGGTGCGCTCGGCTAATGTGAGGTCGTCGAGAATGGGAATGACTCGCTTCTTCAATTGCTCGGATAAAAAGACGTCAAGCAGTTCAATCGCATACGTTATGCCCTCGGCTGTTCCACTGTCGATATTTTCCTTCACAAGCTGAATCGACCTGGTGTCGTACAACATGGTGAGGAGCATATAAATGTGTTCTATGTCACTCTGTATTTCCCATCTTAATGAAGATTTGATCTGCGCGCCGAAGCCCTGGTCCCCCACTTCCTGCAAGGCGCTAAGGTTCCAGCTTATGTCCGCGATATCGGATTCAATGGCATATTTGATTCGTGTTATCTGGGAAATACCTGCCTTGAAACCACATTCACCTAACGACAACAGAACCTGGGAAACTACAATTTTATTAGGATAATCAATTTTGCTCCATAAAACCTCGCGTGCCTTTACACCTCCTATCCGGCCGATCACCTGCACAATTCTTAACATCATTTGCGTGCTTTGCCCGCTCCGATAAAATGCTGCGTCGAGCGCCGTGAGTGTATCTGGTCCAATCAGAACCAGTGCGTTCATGGCCGGATTGCTGTAAACGGGATTGCTTAGATTTTCGATGATGGTATTGATCACTTCAGTGTTGTATTTTTTTACTGAAGTCTTGATCGCCGCGTTTCGCACTTTAGGTTCGGAATCATTTAGGAGTTCCATTAAGAAAGAAGTGCATTCATCCTTTGATGTATGTAGCAGAAGTTCTGCTGCATAATGGCGTTCGTTAACATTAGTTGACCTGGCCAGCTTTTGCACCCGGGTTTTTGTAATGTCTCCATCGTTCTCCAAAATCGATTGAAGGTCGAGCTTGCTCAGCACATTTTTATCTCCACCTACTTTGGCAGAATCCATTCTGATGACAAACTGGTCGGAAACTGAAAGCCCCTTCAGCTCATTTAATTTTTCCTGTGCGTATCCCCGCGCTGCATCATGTTCGTTCTTCATTAATATATTGATCCAACCGGGTGTCTGGGCGGCGTTAATCTTTTCTAAAAGCTTATAGGAAAAAATTGCTTTTGGTGGCGAGGGAAGACTGAGCATTGTCTCCAGTCGACTGGTTATCTGTGCATATCCCTTTTCCAATTTCTCA
>CAMLER010000729.1 GCA_946478915.1 uncultured Chryseolinea sp. | reverse complement strand
AGTAATTGCCCGTCAGCAAGGTGATCACAAAACGGTTCGGGAGCTTGATGCCGGTCTGTTGGAATTGCTGGATAGCGAAGATTGACAGGCTGTTAGAAGAAAATAAGGTATATTATTAATGCAAAAAGCAAATACTTCACAACGTAGTAGAGCGTCTTATTATAAGCCTTAAGTTTTTTTCCGATAAGGCGGATCTGATATACCGACCCAAAAACTTTGTTTAATCCTCCCGTTCTGTCTGTTGGCAAATTAGGCGATTCCGCTGAAGCCAATATCAACCATCCAAAAAACCGGTTGAGGTATACGCCGAGCTTAGACTTCATCGGCCGTTCGATATCGCAAAAAAATATTAGTCGGTCTTTATCCGTAGCATTCTCGGCGAAGTGAATATAAGTTTCGTCAAATAGGACATCTTCTCCGTCACGCCAATAATATTTTTCACCATCTACTACAATATTGCAATTGTCAGAATTAGGTGTGATCAACCCCAGATGGTAACGCAAGGAGCCTGCATACGGATCCCGATGTGTCGGAAGTTTGCTCCCTGCTGGCAGCACCACAAACATTGCTGCTTTTACATTTGGCATCGACTTCAGCATCTCTATAGTTTTCGGACAATATTCCAGTGCTGAGGGATGAAAGTTATTATACCATTTTAGATAGAAACGTTTCCACCCACGACGGAAAAATGAATTAAATCCGATGTCATTGTACTTGTCAGATCCTTTGATAAGCTTGCTACTTTCCAAAGTTAAAGCCTCATTCTTTATTGTTTGCCAATTTGTCTTGATCTCATGAAGGGTGGGAATGCTGGATACCGGCAAATAAGGTGTTTTCGGCACGGAAGAAAATGCATACATCATTGCATTAATTGGCGCCATAAAAGTTGAATGGTCGAGAAGTTGACGAAAAAAGGGATAGCGTACCCTGCCCCTGAAATGTATGTACAGTGTTGAGCCAACGAGAATTAAAATGATAGACAACTTTATTACTAGTGCCCAGGTCATGAGCTTGCATACGAACTGCTAAACGCAAAGTTTCACGTTTCGCTGGAATTCTACGTTCTAATTTTGCAGTGCCCCATCATCAACCCAGCAAGCAATAAGATCGATTTGGTTTTGCGTCAGAGATCCATCGAAGGGCATGCTTCTGTCCTGGGTCTTAGTCTTGATTGCTTTTGCGTGGGTTTTCGCTGAAGCATATTCCCGGAAATTGTTTGCGCGGGAAACGCCATTGTGACACCCCGATATCGCACAATTCTTTTCCATAATCGGCAAGATATCGTCCGACCAGCTGGTGCCAGTCTTACCCTGCGGAATAGTAACTGTCAGAGTGACTATGCAATCATTGTTATCCTTAACTGAAAAAGTATGATTACCGGTGGTCAGGCCCGTAAAATAATTTTCAATCGAAAAGTCTCCATCGGCTTCCCTATAACTGTAAGGGGGATTAGTACTGGTGACTTCAATCGTTACCGCTCCGTTACCACCGAGGCAAGATGTGTTTGGTTCAAGAATGGTGCTAAACGAAAAGTCTGCAGCCTGAATGGTGATGTTGTCGATTGATGCGGAACAAAAATTAGCGTCCCTAACTGTAACGGAATAAACCCCGGCAGACAAATTTGTAATAGAACCTCCGCCTTCGAAAAGCTCACCGTTCACTAAGTATGAATATGGCTCTTTACCACCACTTACTGCCACTTCGATACCCCCATCGCTGGCACTACAGCTCGTTGCACTGATCACGTGATTCAGGTTGATAGATGGACCATTTTTTTCGCAGTCGATTGGATCATCATCAGACGAACAGCCAGCCGCAAATATCAGGCAACAACTCAATATAATGATACGTCCCATAAACTTCTGAAACCGAAGTTAAGAACATCCGGAATGGAATGAGACCCGGTTCATTTAAACCGGCTTAATCAACGCCAACCGCCCTAAAAATTCTTTTAGAATGGAGTTTCGTCGCCTGTTGTTGGCGGTACATCGGTATCTGGTTTGAAAGTGTTCAGACGGCTTTCGCGCGTGATCATGCCGGAGAATGGATTTTCATACGTAGATGACGGAGCGTCGAAGTCAGCAAATTTTGTATACTTGCCGATGAACTTCAGTTTAGCAGTACCCACAGAACCATTC
This sequence comes from uncultured Chryseolinea sp., assembly GCA_946478915.1. Next base: position 510 of record CAMLER010000729.1, on the reverse strand, counting down.
CGGTGCTTGGCGATGATCACTTCCCCTACCCCCTGCGTTGGCATTCCTTCTTCATCGACCGTAATCTTGTAATATTCAGGACGATAAAGGAACATCACAATGTCCGCATCTTGCTCGATGGAACCCGATTCCCGCAAGTCAGAAAGCTGTGGACGCTTATCGCCCCCACGCGTTTCAACGCCCCGGCTTAACTGGGACAACGCTAGTACGGGCACATTCAACTCTTTGGCTATACCTTTAAGCGCCCGCGAAATGGAAGCAATTTCCTGTTCACGATTGCCGCCTTGATCTCCCCGCATAAGTTGGAGATAATCAACGACAACGAGTTGCACATTATGTTCGGCTTTTAATCGTCTGCACTTTGCACGCAGTTCTAGAACTGAAAGTGCCGGCGTATCATCAATAAAGATCGGAGCTGTAGCAAGCTTGTTAGTTTTGTGAACCAACTGAGTCCATTCATGATCAGCAAGCTGACCGCGTTTTATTTTTTCACCTTCGAGTTCAGCTTCC
>CAMLER010000728.1 GCA_946478915.1 uncultured Chryseolinea sp. | reverse complement strand
TAGGATCGGAAAGATTGTGTTTGAATGTGGAGTCGACGGACATTGCTTTCGCAACTTTCGCAGCTCCAGTGGAAAATCCAGGGACCGCCGCGGGAAAAACATCATCGTAATACGATACTATTTTTTGTTCTCCTTCGCCAAGCAACATTACCTCTTCATCCAAAGAGACATAAGGGTGAAGAACAGGTGTGTTGCCGGCCATTATATATCCAGTGGCCGGATGATTTGGCGTAAGAAGTTCACTGAATACCCAGGCTCTTTTCACAGCTTGGTTAACGACTTTGGCTGTCAGATATTGAGGTTCCGTGGCCGCATCGATGCGCACGCTTCCCTGAACCGCGTCGAGCATTGCGTTCACCGTTATATTGGCTTCATTGACTGCGGTACCAGTCTGATCGCTGAGATCTTTTCTCAAGTCCCATTGAATTGTGAATTGACTTATATCATGCGTTGTATCGCGGAGGTCCAATTGATAAAATGCTGTCCAGCCTTCTGTCGACCTGATTGCCTCAATTGAAAACTGAAACGATTCAATCGGATTGTAAAGATAATTGTAGTTAATGTCCCTAAGCGGCTGGGCGTAGGTTGTAACGGATAATAATAAACAGATGGAGAGGTACTTCATGCGTGTGTGAAAATAGTAAGGTTTTTCAAAACTACCAGCAGCTTCAGCAGATAGCAGTCAGGGTTGCAATGTTTTCCTATGATAACGCCTGATTATCGTCCAGTATATCTTCCACTGAGGGTTTCTCAGATTTTTTGGATAGTTGGAAAACAATATTAGGCAGGGTGTGTTTAATCGCATCGTCAACCATGTCGTTGCCTTTGTTTAGGTCAAATTATTAATTTGCCGTCGATTATGGCCAAAGTTTTCACAACCGAGATAACGAGCGAGCATATAAGTTCGGATAACCCAATACATCAAAGGTTATTTAAAGCATATATCATTGCCGCTGACTATGTACATGGCGATGTTTTGGAGGTTGGTTGTGGAGAGGGAAGGGGCATTCCAATATTGATTAATCATGCCAAAAGTTTCACAGCAATCGACAAGCTGGAGGAGGTCATGCGCGATCTGCAGGCAAAGTATGTGTCGGGAAAGTTTCTAAGTATGAATATCCCGCCTTTCCGTGAGTTAAAGGATAATTCGTATGACAGTGTTGTGAGTTTTCAGGTGATCGAGCATATTGAAGATGACGTGCTATATCTGAAAGAAATTTACAGGGTGTTGAAGCCGGGCGGCGTTGCGTTGATCACTACGCCCAACCGATCGATGTCTTTGTCAAGAAACCCCTGGCATATACGCGAATATTTGCCGGAGCAGTTGAAGTCCCTGGCCAGCACGATATTTACGAGAGTCGAATTGAAAGGTATCACCGGCAACGAAAAGGTGATGGATTACTACGAACAGAACAAACGCTCCGTCAAGCGTATCACGCAATTCGATATCTTCAATTTGCAGTATCGATTGCCGGCATCGGTGCTGAAGATCCCTTACGAAATTCTTAATCGGTGGAATAGAAATAAATTGCAGTCGAACGATAACCGCCTTGTAACCGATATTCACCACGAGGATTACATCATTGTGGAGGATGCATCTAATGCTCTCGATTTACTGCTAATCGTCAATAAATAGTCGAGCTTGACTATTAGAAAAAGAACGCAATCTTGAATTTTGCAAATAGTGGCGTACCCGGAGTAAAGTGGATCTCCGAAACGGGTGCTATCTCATCTACCAACCTGGATTCGGTATCAAACTGCGCTTCATTCCACTCAATATTGAAAAGGTTTTCAACGGATATTCCAATTTCGAATTTTTCTCGGCGATAATTTGCCACTGCATCTGTAATAAAATAACCTTCAGCAATCACAGTATTGTCTTCGTTTGCAGCACGGTCCCCAATATAACGGTATCGCAGTGCGCCGCTGAATCCGTTTTTCATTTCATAGGAAATACCTCCGATTGTAGTAAACGTAGGGGCCAGAGGAACATAATTCTGCCCTTCGGCTTCATCTCTCGCTTTGGGTCTTGTAAAATTCAAATCACCATCCAGGAATAATCCGCGCGCCACTTCATATCGCAGCGACAAATCGATGCCGGCACGCCTGGTTCTACCGCTCGGTTCCACGATACCTTCATCGCCGACATACACAAATTCCTGATCGAAGTCCAGAGCCCAGAGTGCCGCATGTGCGAATATCTTATCCGTTATTTTGCTGTTTATTCCGAGATCGATGCCATAAGCCCGGGGTAAAATTGCACTGCTGGCTTGCTCTGTAACTACTCGTGCATCGTTTGAATGAAATCCGAATCCTGATTTCAAATACAATTGTGTGTTTCTGTTCAGCTGATAATTGATGTTCAGTTTAGGGCTTATCAGACCTTGTCCGACTTTGCTTGTGTTGGATGTCAACGTGTTGTCATAATGGAATCGGAAGTAGTCAAAGCGCAATGCAGCGTTCACAGACCACTGGTCAGATAATATAATTGTTTCACTAATGAACCCATTCACATTTGTCTCGCGTACATCTCCTCTTTGCTCATAATTCAGGAAACTTCGCCTTACTGACCGTGACAGCGAAACATCGCCAACATCATCAAATCGCAAACCTGCACCCATTTCTGAAATTATTTCTTTGCCAAAAAATTGTCCTGTG
>CAMLER010000727.1 GCA_946478915.1 uncultured Chryseolinea sp. | reverse complement strand
AAAACGATTGATCTGCAGGTCGATTTCAAATCATCCCAAACGTGGGCAATGCGTGGCATCCCACCCGATCGCTGGTACGGAAAACTCCGGTCCTGATGCTGCATTTGAAGGATTGTTCAAGGGCAAGACCAACATTATCTGTGAAAGTGAATTGTCATCCGCTGAATCGCTGAAAGTTGCTGACAAAATTTTTACCGAACTCGGTATGAGTACGATATTTATGGATCCCGAGGAGCATGACAAACACGTGGCTTACGTTTCACACCTGTCACATGTTAGTTCATTTTTACTGGGGCAAACGGTGTTGGATATCGAACGCGATGAAAAAAACATATTCGCCCTGGCAGGTAGTGGATTTGCATCCACCGTTCGTCTTGCCAAGAGTTCTCCGGATATGTGGGCACCGATTTTTGAACAGAATTCTGAGTATCTAAGTCAGGCTTTACTGGAATACATCATGCACCTTCAAAAATTTCAATACTATTTAATGAAGCGCGATGGAAAGGAGCTCCAACGCATTATGAAGGATGCGAACAGAATCAGAGAAGTATTAAACGGAATCGAATACAAACAAATAAAACAAGTAGAAGAAAAATAAACGAACAGATATGAAAAAGGCATTGCAGCTTGAACCCATCTCGAAATGGTTACCCACCGCAAGCAAACCCATTATTATTAGTGGACCCTGTAGCGCGGAGACAGAAGAACAAACAATCGCTACCGCAAAACAGCTGGCAGCAACGGGCAAGATACACGCACTACGGGCGGGCATTTGGAAGCCACGCACGAGACCCGGGCAATATGAGGGATCAGGTACGGAAGGATTGAATTGGCTCATCCAGGCTAAGAAAGAAACAGGCTTACCTGTTACCACAGAGGTGGCTAACGCAGCCCATGTAGAAGCTTGTCTTAAAGCTGGCGTTGACATTCTTTGGGTCGGTGCCCGCACGACAGTAAACCCTTTCTCGGTTCAGGAAGTTGCCGATGCATTGAAGGGAGTAGACGTTCCGGTTATGGTTAAAAATCCCATTAATCCTGATCTTGAACTTTGGATTGGTGCGCTGGAAAGATTGAATAAAGCAGGCATTACAAAACTTGCCGCAATTCATCGCGGATTCTCTGCTTTTGAAAAAGGACCTTTCAGAAATGCTCCCATGTGGGACCTCAGCATTGAATTGAAAACAAGAATACCGGAGTTGGATATCATCTGCGATCCAAGTCACATTGCCGGCAATCGGGAATTGATTTCATTCATTGCACAAAAAGCGTTGGATCTGGATATGGTTGGATTAATGATTGAGTCTCATATCAATCCTGACGCCGCATGGAGCGATGCGAAGCAACAGGTAACTCCTGCTGTCTTATCGCGGATTATCGATGGTCTTGTTGTGCGTTCGGTTTCATCTGATAACAAAATATTTAAAGATACGCTTAGCATTTTGCGCGACGAGATTGATCATCTCGATGATGAGATCATGTCAAAGCTCGCAGCGCGTATGAAGATATCCGAAAAAATCGGTCAGTATAAAAAAGAAAACGGCGTCACGATTTTGCAAGTCTCACGTTGGGAAGAAATCATTCAAACACGTGTAACTCTTGGTAAAGCCATGGGACTGAATGCTGAATTCACAAGCGATCTGCTGAAACTTATACACCAGGAGTCAATTCAGATCCAAACGAAAGTGATGAATAAGACTGAAGCACGCGTTTAAGCAGGCTTTTTAAATTTTTAACTAAAACCCCTCTTTTCTTACAGAGGGGTTTATTTTTTCATTTTCTCACGGTTGCGTCGGCCGATTCTTTTTTTCTTTAAAGAAGTATTTTTTCGATTCGGATGACGCGTTTTTGGCAAGTTATTGCAGGTCATATTTTTAACGTCTACCTGATTGGTTTGGCATTTTCGCTTAGCCATGCCGTTACAGCTCAGGGTCAGGAATCCGATCTTTATAAACTGTATAAATCTAAATTTCCCGATGCAGCTGCAGTATTCGTGGAGCGATCGGAACAACTGAACATCCTTATCGATGGAGATTCCCTTGTCGTTTACTCTGACGTGTTGGAAGATATGCTTCATTTCAAGGGACAAACCGATGTTTATTCTGCTGGAAAAGTCTATGGATCCCACTTTAGCCAGGTGAAGGACCTAAAGGCAAAGACGCTGGTTTGGGAGAGGAATAAGTTCAAAGAGATGCAAGTCAAGGATTTCAAGAAGAACAGCGATCGGGATGCCGGGATATTTTATGACGATTCTTACAACTACACCTTCAATTTCCCATCCGTGGGACGAGGTAACAGAACCCATCTGCAGTATCGGTTGGAATTAAAGGATCCGCGTTTTATGCCAGGATATGTATTTTCCGCTTATATCCCACAGGGTAAAACGAAGTATACCATCAAGAAAGCGAAAGGTGTGGACCTGGTCTATGAGGTGATCAATGATCCCGCGGCGCTGGTGAAATTCAGGAGATACGAAAAGGGAGACTTTGAGTTTTTAGAATGGACTTGTGAGGATCACCCTGCCCGAAAGAGAGAGGATGATAGTCCCTCTATCCGGTATTTTGCGCCTCACGTAATTTGTTACGTCAAATCATTTGAAAGCAAAGTTGGAGCCGTGAAAGTTCTATCTGACCTCGACGATCTTTATGCCTGGTATCATTC
>CAMLER010000726.1 GCA_946478915.1 uncultured Chryseolinea sp. | reverse complement strand
GCCCGTCGGTTGCCATGATTGGTAAAGTGGGTCATGAACAATGATTCACCCGTCAATACCCTTGATCCTACGGCAATCAGCTTATCAAACAAACCCTGATTTGGATTGGAGCCATCACCCATCTTCGCCTGGAACTGGATGCCATCTTCCATAAATAGCATCGCACCCGCTTCGGCAATTACCGTTTCGCCGGGATCGAGTTCAACTTCAACTATTTGAATGCTTTCGCCTTTGATTTGGTAATCGATTTCGTGTGATTTGGCCATGGTGCTTGATTTTATTTTATGTACTTAAATACGGGATAATCAACCGGCTTGTTGTTCACACCCTGCTTTTCAAGATACGAATCGAAAAAATTCCAATTGACAAGTCCGTCATCCGATTGAGGTTCTAATAGATAAAATATAAGGTTTGATAGCGGCTGTGCGAGGTCGACCAGAAAATCTCCTTTCTTGAACTTTTGTTTGGATTTGACGAAAGTACCGTCAACCGTTGCCATGTAGTGACCTTCGAACCTTCTCTGGGATCTTGTTAGTGAAGTGATGCGAAATACTTCGCCAACAAAAACTCTTGCTTTGGTAATTTCATTTACGATCACCCCATGATTTTTTAGCAATTCGACTACATGTGCGAACTGGGCCGGTATAACATAACCGCTGGGAAGAGTGGATTCGGTTGTGGCGCGAAATGCGCCATGATAGTTTACATCCTGGTATGATATCACCTTTCCGGTGCGGATCCATTCAGTACTACCATCTGCCTTTTCAGATTTGATATAGTCATATGTTTTGAAATCACTAAGCTTTTCCCCGGACACCATTTCGAAACGAACCCCCTTCTTATGTTTTCCTGCATTCTCAGTTACATTTCGAACTAAAGCATCGTCCGTGCTTTTTATAAGAGCAACAATTTCTTTAGAGTGGGAATTTGCGTAGCTCAAAATTTCGTTTACAAACTGATACGTAGAGTTGATGCGTTGATAGAATCGTTCGTGTGAAAATGCCTCACTGAGTATAGCCAGCCGGTTGCGCAGACCGAAATAATTGACCAAATATCTGGGATGGTGGTTGTAGGTGTAGAAATTTTTTGGTGGCCATCCCTCTTCCAGCCGGTATTCACCATAAGGGCCAAAATCCAAACCATGTCTTGCCTTAACATTTGCAGTAATGGAGCGCAACATGTTCAGCGTATAGGTATAGGTTGTGGAATCGCCTATGGTCAGATACGCGGGCGCCCATGTAAGGGAATAAGCATGCCAGGTTCCATTGGTGGTGTGCAGGTCAACGAAAACGTGCGGATCCCACAATGATATGATATTTGAGAACAAGCCTTTTGTCTCCAGCGCTTCCATCTTTGTTCCGTCTCGGTTCAGATCCAATCCTGCGCTATTTTCCCGCAAACCGACTTTCAGAGGGCTATCCTCCTGGGATGGACGCCGACCTTGTTCCATTTTGTCGTTGCTGTCGGTGTTGTATATCGGCGCGAATAGTATGATCTGGTTGTCTAACAGGTGGTTTTTATCACCAAGAAGTATTTCGCGCATCAGCATCAATGTTGCTTCTTTCCCTTCGACTTCACCTGCATGAATATTCCCCTGAATGTAAATCACCGGTTTGCCAGACGCTTTAGCTTCTGAAGCGTTTCTTACGGCTGGCCTGGACAATACGGCCATTGGAATAGATTTTTCTTCTAAACTCTTGCCTATGGTAAGAAGATGTATCTCCCTGCTGCGCGATTGAAGTTGATCCAGAAATTTGATGACATCGTCGTAGGTCGATGTCTCCATGAATTCAGTTTTTTCGGGAACGGTAATAAGCTCAGTTGGCCAGGAGGTTTGAGCCAGAACTGCAGTTGAAACAAATGAAGAAATGGGAAAGATCCAGTGAAGTAGTATCCTCATGAATAAAAAAGGGCTGCTCCGGAATTACGGTGATTACTTTTTTTTCTTCTTGCCTTTCTTCAACTCCTCATAATCATCACGTTCCGCAAGCTTTTTGTCATCCACATTCTTGTCCAGAAAGTCATTCAATTTTTCAATATTCATGTTGGCTTTGATCTCACCAAACTGATCGATCACAATATCCAATCCTTGCAGATCCTTGTGAACCCGGGGTTTGGGTTTGCTGGAGTTTTTCTTGCCTGACTTTGCCATATGCTAAATTAAACAACTTTAGCGTTCAAAGTTTTAAGTGCATAGTCAATTCTTTGTACGACTTCTTCCCGGCCAATTATTTCCATTACCATCATCAGGTCTGGTCCCGCGCCAGCCCCGGTAATGGAAAGTCTCAATGCCTGAAGAATTTTTCCGGTGCCAATCCCCAGGCTTGCTGTAGCCATTTCCAGAGTGTTCTTCGCCGTTGCGGCGTTGAAGTCTGTGATCTTTGTTAATTCTGTTTTATAGGTTGATAAAACCTTGACCGCGTCATCGTTCCATTTTTTGGCGACAATATGTTCATCAAAAGATGTTGGTGCATGGAAAAGGAACTTACCCTGTTCCCAAAGATCTTTAGGAAAGGATACCCGTTCTTTCATGATCGATACAATCTTTATTGCTTTTTCTTTGGTACAGGCAACGTTTACTTTTGCCAGGGAATCCAGCAGATACTTTGCGAGTTCATCATCAGACTTTGCACGGATATATTGCTGATTGAACCACTGCG
>CAMLER010000725.1 GCA_946478915.1 uncultured Chryseolinea sp. | reverse complement strand
CAAAGTGCATGAAATGCACACACTATTAACTAATAACAAATAACTATTAACACTCACAAGGCGCAACATTGTTGCATTTACACTAATTTGCATATCTTGCGCGTCGTTTTTGAAAGCATGACCATTCGCGGGAAAAACATTCTCTATTCCATCGTATTACTTGTAGCAGTTGTGGCTGTGTCACTCTACCGAAGGAACAAAGTCGTGGAACCTATAAGGGTTGAAGGGAGGACGATGGGCACGACTTACCATGTAACCTACTTCGATGAGAAAGATCGAGATTTTACGAATGCTATTGATTCGATACTTCTGGCGGTCAACAAATCGATCAATAATTATGATAGTACTTCAGAAATATCCCGATTCAATCAAAGCCAAAAGGGAGTGGCGATTCAGTATCCATACTTTTATCCGCCGCTGAAAAAGTCTGAAGAGGTCAATCGCGCGTCCGATGGTGCATTTGATCCGACGATCATGCCGTTGGTGAACGCCTGGGGGTTTGGCGCAGGCAAGCAGCTTACACTTGACAGTGCAAAGGTCGATTCAATAAAAACCTTTGTAGGATTTGATCGAATTCGTGTTACGGAGGACAGCGTGACGAAGTCGGAACCAAATGTTCAAATTGACTTCGGTGGAATTGGACAGGGCTATGGCGCCGACGTAGTAACTGAATTCCTGCGGTCAAAAGGTGTAACAAATATGCTGGTGGAATTAGGCGGAGAAGGTATGGCGGTTGGAAAAAATTTAAAATCCGGCAAGCCATGGGAGATAGGAATTCTCGATCCTAACTCTACCCGGGAAAATCAGTTTTTTAAAGCATACGTATCACTCACTGACAAATCCTTTACCACCTCAGGAAATTATTTCAATTTTCGCATCATCGATGGAAAAAAATATTCACATACCATCGATCCTGATACCGGCTATCCGGCACAGCGCGCCATACTCAGCGCCTCTGTATTTACAACGGACTGCATAACCGCAGACGCATGGGGTACGGCGATAATGGTTATGGGGCACGAAAAAGCAATTGAGTTGTTGAAGAATCGTCCTGATATTGATGTTCTACTTATTTACTCTACTCCGGACGGGAAAATGGAAACGTACATGACATCCGGTATCCGTCCCTTTATAAAATTAGAACCTTAAAGGTATGATGCTGAAGCTGATCATTTTATTTTTTACGCCGTTGCTGTCAGGTCTGCTGATCTATTTGCTCCCAAAGGCGAAGGGTACAAACTTCCGACTTGTTCTTGTATTTGCCGGATCCTACCTGTTCGCCATTACAGTCATCCACATATTACCTGAACTCTACAGCCACAAACAGCACGGTGAGCTAATAGGGCTTTTTGTATTAGCTGGATTCTTTCTTCAGCAGTTATTGGAGTATTTTTCGTCGGGTGTTGAACATGGACACATTCATACGCCGGAGGTGCATACACATGATCATAGCCACCAATCAATTTCTGCGTTGGTGCTCCTGTTCGCGCTCTGTATTCATGCCTTCCTTGAAGGTGGTATGCTCGCTCAGCCTATCAATTCAGGGCCGATATACGATGTCAATGCGACACTGCTAGGTATCGTTCTTCACCGTGCGCCGGCAGCATTTGCGCTGATGACAGTCCTGGCACATCAGCTCCATTCACGGAACAGGGCATTGCCGCACCTCATCGGATTTTCGTTCGCCGCCCCGGCCGGGCTCCTTCTGAGCACATACCTAGCCAACCACGAAATAATTTCCACTGCCGGCCTGATTTATCTGTACGCGCTGGTCTGCGGAAATTTTCTTCACATCTCCACTACCATCGTTTTTGAAAGTAGCCCTGGACACCGATTTAATGCAAAGAAGATGGCCGTAGCGGTTGTGGGGGCATTGGTGGCGATAGCGGTGGAGTATATGATTTGAAAGTAGGTCGGTTTTTGCAGGGCGATTTCATTCAACCCGTCCTGTCCTATGAGTGCTTAAGAATATTTACCTTGGGCTGTAGTAGATCATGAAACACATTGTTAAATATTTTTTCTACCAGGTCCTTTGCCGATTACTGCTTTTTTTTGGCGTTGATAAATTCTTGAGAAGCCTATCGTCAAATCGGCGTTTGATCATCATGTATCATTGAGTAAGCAAGTCGGAAAATTTTTCCATCAACGGGAGGCATCTGCCATCCGCCGAATTTGAAAAGCACTTGAGATATTTTAAGAGACATTTTAATATTTTATCACTGACCGATTTATGCAAAGCCCATGAAGACAATCGAAGCAGAAACTCTATTGCAATCACCTTTGATGATGGATATCTAAATAATGTACAAAATGCGGTCCCGCTGCTATTGAAATATGAAATTCCAGCTACATTTTTTATTTCCACGATTAGTCTTACTGACCGGGACTATATTCATCCGTCAGATTATATAGATTTGATCCGAAAGTCAACCTCAGAAAGCTTAGAGATCAATGGAATGCATTTTCACCATAGGAACAGTGATCTAATTACAAATTCAGGCAAGAGTCTTCACAGTTATATTAATTCATTGAGCTTTGAAGAATTCCGGCACACGCTAACAACTTTACAAAACAAGTTTCCCAGAAAGAATATTTTGAATGGAATTGATCCGGAGTTGTATACTCTAATGTCCTCGGATTCGATGATGCAATTCGTTTCAA
>CAMLER010000724.1 GCA_946478915.1 uncultured Chryseolinea sp. | reverse complement strand
GGAAGTTAGTGTGTGCGTTGGCTGAGCGTGTACGCCGATTTAAGGGCTGTTTATTATTCAAATTATCCCGTGTTCCTTGTTCAATATTTTTCGGACGTAAATGCAGGTATAAGAGTGTGCCAGTTCCATGGTGTGAGCGTTAATTAAGTGCGTACCCCGAATTTTAAACCGCTGAGAACACAGGACACACACCAGGCTGACGTACACCCATCAAACTGGCATGTATTCGAGGATTGTTGAGGTATCTCCTAAACTTGTTCAGTAACGGTCTCAACTCTGATGATCGGTTTCATAATAACTCGCGCTTTGATAGAGTTTGTTATCAGGCAAGCCGACTCAGTTTTGACAAGGACCTTCATCGCGCGCTCGCGATCATCCTCATCCAGTATAACGAGAACAGGTTCTACTAATACTTCCGTCATTTGCAGTTTGCCATCAAGCTGATCCAGCTTGCCGTTGGAGTTGCATTGGAATGATTTGAAATTCAACTTGGAATTCTCGGCGATAGCCAAAAACGTTGTCATAAAGCAACTGCTCACCGCAGCGGTGAACAAATGTTCCGGTGACCATATTCCTGCGATACCCTTTGGGAACTGTGGAGGTGTTACAACATGTATGCATGAATCTTCTACTCCAGTAGTTTGCAGCTCCGGAGAACACATTATACCCCGACGGTCCTTATTCCAGGTCACATTTACATTATAATAGTGCGCTTCCATAGTTTTTTTCCGAAAGCTCGAGCAAATCCTGGATTCTGAGGCTGACAGTTATCATGGAAGGCGGTGACACTTCTCATAATCTTTCCTGAAAGTCTACTATACCTTTCTTTGAAAATGCCGCATATGAAAATGCCTTTTACCACGGACGAATTTCTAACAGTTTTCGAACGATATAATGAGGCGATTTGGCCGGCCCAGTTAGTTCTTTACGCACTTGCAGTATTGGCGCTTCTCTCGTTGCATAACGGTGGAAACAGAATGCGACAAGTTGTATTTTCTGTGCTGTCCCTTTTGTGGGCATGGATGGGAGGTGTTTATCATATCACGTATTTTTCAACCATTAATAAGGCTGCATATGCGTTTGGGTTGATATTTCTTGTCCAGAGTTTCATATTCATTTATGAAGGAATTATTCAGGATAAGATATCATTAAGACTACGTTTTGACACACATGGGATTATTGGAATAGCATTAATTGCTTACGCCCTTATCGTCTATCCTTTAATCGGCCTTGCACTTGGTCATGTCTATCCAAAATCACCGACGTTTGGTGTGCCTTGTCCGACGACTATCTTTACATTCGGGATTCTCTTGTTCTCGAGCAATCGAATTTCTTTCTTCATCTTATTAATCCCGTTCGCTTGGTCCATCGTGGGATTGTCGGCCGCGCTAAATCTCGCGATCTACGAAGACATCGGCCTTGTTATTTCGGGTATCGTATCAACCGCGATCCTTACAATTCTAAAGAAGCGGCGAGTAATGGATACTGTATCGCTAACATGAAATTCAAATACGTACTTTTTGCAAAACTTGTGGTGCTGGCATTTGCCGCACTTTTATTCGGTTGCAGGACATATCAACCGTTGCCACATCTACAATCGGCCCCGACAGTCGAAGCGCCTACGACAATCCAGATGTCGAAGTTAATGTCTGATTCGACATACGCGGGCCTAATCGATGGCGGCGCCGTTACAAGTTTCTATAAAAAAAATAGTTTCAAACCTGTATGGTTCGACTCTGTCGGCAGTCCACTTGCAGCTGATTCAATGGTTTCAATAATCCGTAACATTAGGTACTACGGCTTACTTCCACAGCGTTACCACCTAACGGAGATCAATGCATTACAACTCAGCCGGCGCCATGAAGTCACGAGAATGGATGCATTACTTACGGATGCTCTTTTAACAATAATAAGAGACCTGAGTAACGGGATTTCAGGACAGGTTATAGATCAAGATAGTGTCTTCGCACGGTTACGGCATGCGATTAGAACCAACTCCGTCTTAAGCACACTTCGATCCGTTGAACCAATCTTCTCTCAATATCATAGGTTGAAAGGCGCGATTCATTCGATATTGGATACCACAAGTGGATCCATAAGAAATCGGATTCTACAGGGAGAAACAAGTAAGACAGAGCCGCTTATGGTGTTGATACAACGCATTGAAGTCAATCTCGAACGTTGGCGCCGGGAAGCCCGATTTTCAGAAGAGGGAAAATACGTCTATGTGAATGTGCCTTCATTCAAGTTGAAGGTCATAAGCGACGGTAAAGCGGTTCTCGAGTCTAGGGCGATTGTCGGAGCCCGGCGGACTCCCACACCGGAGATCACTAGCAATGTGGAGTGTTTGGTTACCTATCCATATTGGCACGTTCCCCGAAAAATTTCCGTTGAAGAGTACTTGCCCGCAATTCAGCGCGATACATCCTTCATTACACGCAACAACTTTGATGTGCTTGATAGGAAGGGAAAGGTGCTGCGCTCAGATAGCATTGATTGGAAAAAATATCACAAGAATTATTTTCCTGTTTCCTTGCGTCAGCGTGAGGGCAAAGTGAATTCACTCGGACTAATAAAATTTGTGTTCGACAACCAATACGCTGTTTTCGTACATGATACAAATGCTAAAGGTCTTTTCCGAAACAATATGAGGGCGTTAAGTCACG
>CAMLER010000723.1 GCA_946478915.1 uncultured Chryseolinea sp. | reverse complement strand
TGTGGCAAGGTAATCATCCAGTATCCTTACGTCATTTTCGCGCACGTCCTGCATAAAGATCCCGACGACGCGAAGGACGACGCTAAGCAAATCGTTATAATGTCTGGGATCGCTTTCATACACCGAGGGATTATTACTGAGCACAATGACATCGTCGGCCTGTAAATCCACTACAATGCGTGTAGGGATAACGTCGCGGTGGCCGCCGTCGACAAATTGTTCACCCTCAATTATCACCGGCGGTGTGAAGCCGGCCTGGCTGCCGCTAGCCACCAATGCATTAACAAGCATTTCATGATCAGAAATTTTTTTTACACGGTATTGGGGATGGGACGGGAGGTCTCTATTACTAAACACAGTCGCTTGCCCGGTCTGAAGACTGACAGCGGTAATACAAAGCATCGGTGATTCAAGCATCATGATCCGATCGAACACATCTTGTGTTATATGTTTTCGTGTAAGTTGAATTAGTGGATAGGTGTCGAATAAAAATGCCCTTCCATTGAGCACATTTTTAACAATGTTTTGTTTAGCCAAAATATCGTTGGGCCCCACGCTCAAATATTGTTGTCGCAGCGTTTCAAGATCGCCTGCAACAGCTAAGGCTGCAATGAATGCACCCGTGCTCGTGCCACTGATAATGTCAAAGGGAAACAGTCCATTCTTTCGTAGCGCTAACAGTGCACCGACCGAAAACGCGCCTTTTGCTCCACCACCACCCAGGATCAACGCTTTGGTCATATCATCATTTTAAAAACCTGTAAAAGATTCCTACCAGCAGTTGGGAGCTTTTTATTTCACCCTGTCGCTGGTATATTAGTTGAACGCCGAAATTATGCAACTCTAGTCCAACACCTATCCCTCCTATCCATGTCTTTCCGAAGTTTGCGTCAGCAATTGCTTTTATGCTGCCGAAAGATGTCAGTTCGTTGCCAATATCAATAATGCGATATTCGACGCGCGGATTTATAAACCATAAGAATCTATTATCAAAATAATAGGTCGAAACTCCACCAAGAATTCTCAGGCGGCCTCCACTCTTATCCTTCGAAAAGGTGTAAGCCATTAATATTCTTGCAGCAAACGAATAGGCTTCCGAATCCTGGCCAAGATCTGCTGCCCCCTGGCTGGCGTCGAAGTGGATACCAAAACCCCTTTCAAATTCCGGGGATATGAATTCATGTTCAGCAAATCGTTTGAAGAGATGCGACGACCAAAGGATAATATTCTCATCCTGCGGACTAGGATTGATATTTAAGAATTCCAGCTGAAAACAACTCAGCCACAAACTATCCCGCTGCATCTGGAGATTGGCTTCCTTGGACAACCGCTCGATCGATTGGTATCCATCGGGATTTGTACGCCTCAAAGCTTCTATATATTGATCACGCTCTCTATCATTTCCGGGATCAGGAATAAAGCTTGCAACGGCAGCCTTTAGTCGCACAATATAATCTCCTGTTTTTTCGACGCAGTCTGGCTGACTTATGCATTGAAATGAAGTACCAATAAATATGACTGCGAAGAAAATTTTGGTTAAGACCGGGCTTCCTATGGAATTTAGCATGTTATCCATCCGGAAGATGTATCAGACTTTAGTTTTCGTCAATGCTCGTACTTCTAAAACGGACGAGCGTCGCACGTCAGATATCGGTATCGTTGTATCCATTTCCCGGAGATATTTTTTCGTTTTTTCAGGGTCGCCTGATTTTAAAGAAGCCATGGTTGCGCCGACCAGTGCATTTAAACGACCTGAATGCCCTTTAAGATCTCTTTCGTAAGCGTTGAGTGCTTCCTTGAACTGCCCCAACTCCATATACATGTCTGCCAGCAATTCCCTCGCAGGAATTACTTCACATGGTGTGACCGGATGTTTTTCGGTTGCGTCTTCCATATCTGCAGCCTTGGTCATGAGACGTACCGCTTCTTCCTTCTTACCCTGCATTAATGCTATCCATGCTTCCGATGCCATGATCTGGATTTGAACCTGATTCGCTTCGTACGATTTTTTCATTTCCTCCAATTCAGTGTGATTATTTCTGAGCTCTTGTAATGCACCCTGCGCTAGTTCAGCATTTCTTGTATGGACCGCGCCTAAAACTTTGCCAAAGGAAACGATCGAACGTTCCCACGGAAAATTTTCCCATGGAAATTCAGACGGGGCCAGTCTTAAAGAACTTGCTCGTTGCCAGTCTTTTCTCTCCAGTGCATAACGTGTGGGCACAGCTGCAAGTGAATAAGCAACCTTAAAAGTCAGCGGAGAAATGGTGTGGATAGAATCCAGGTAGTCCAATTGTTCTTTTGCCTTGTCATCCTGTGCCTGTTGAAGGTACGCATACATCAAATAATCCAGTCCATGCAGCTCCTCATCCCAATGAGCATTCATACCCTGGTTCTCTGCATAGCACTTTGCTGCTTCCATCGAATTTATGTTCGATTGCGCTGACTCCTCCCACAACCCAAGCCGAACAAAAATATGGGAAGGCATATGCAACGCATGGGCTGATGATGCTGCTATTGAAGCATATTTTCGCGCAGCCGGAAGTCCCAGTTCTGCCAGCTCGGGCGAGTCGAAAGTATGTATGATATAGTGCGCAACCCCGGGATGATCTGGGTGCTTTGAAAAAAGATCATTCAAAATTTTCCCAGCCTTCCGGTGTTTGGCGAAGGTCTT
>CAMLER010000722.1 GCA_946478915.1 uncultured Chryseolinea sp. | reverse complement strand
ATCCTTACGGGTATAGATAACCTTTACCCCAGGAATATTCTTTTCAATATAATTGCCAACCTTAAGCGCGATGTTAAGTGCGAGATCTTTTTCTTTTAATATCCGACCATGAGTTCCATCGTCATGGCCGCCATGACCTGCATCGATAACGACTATATCCACCTTTGAATCGTGGGGGGGAGATGTGCTGGCCGAGATTAGCAAGGTTATTGCTATTATTAGCGCTGTTAATCCGAATTTCCTCACGTTCAATCCAATGTTCAGAGTATTTGTAACTTTATGCAAAATTGTGAATTTTTCACGAAAAGCTAAAGTACAGTTCTCCAACTCTGCACCTGTGCAATATTTTATAGGTTTCATACTCGTTTTTTTCGTGTTCACAAATAGTTATGGGCAGGTGGAATCTGAGGTAAAGCCACCCGAAGGTATCTTACCTGTTAGCGCTGATACAACTAACATAAATCCAGACTCCATTATTGTTGCAAACGACACATTGCCCCGTACAAATGATTCCACCAGAGTGCAGGCGCAATCACAGAGCGATATTGAGACAACTATCAACTATTCTGCCAGAGATTCAATTCGTGCAAGCTTCGATGGGAAGCTCATTTGGCTCTACGGAAATGCCAGAATTAAGTACGGGGAAATCGAATTAGAAGCTGAGGAAATTACGATCGACTATGGAAACAGCACCTTGACGGCTCACGGCATTCGAGATTCTCTCGGTAATAGAATCGGTTATCCCATTTTTAAAAATGGAGCTGAACTTTACGAAACTAAAGACATCGTTTACAACTTTAAGACTAAGCGTGCCAAAATCAGTGAAGTGGTCACACAGCAAGGCGATGCGTACCTTCACGGAGATATCGTCTATAAGAATGAAAAGGGTGAGTTGTTAAGCCGGCGGAACAGTTACACAACCTGTAACCTGGAGCACCCTCACTTCCTGATAAGGGCAACAAAGACTAAAGCTATTCCAAATGATAAGATTGTGGCGGGCCCATTCTACATGGAATTTAACGAAATTCCGCTCCCTGTAGGTTTCCTGTTTGGAATGTTTCCCTCGCCACGAAAAAGCGCGTCAGGTATCATTTTCCCCTCCTTCGGTGAAGAGCGCAGAAGGGGCTTCAGCATCAGGGACGGGGGATATTTCTTCGACATCAGCGAATATATCAAGCTCGCGTTAACGGGAGATATCTATTCAAAGGGAGGGCACGCCATAAAGATCAACTCAAGTTATATGAAGCGATACAGGTATACCGGTACCGTTAACTTTGCTTATTCCAAAAACCCCGGTGATGTAGATAAGATCGAAAACAGGTCGTACACAAAAGACTTTCGGCTTACCTGGAGTCATTCGCCACAGACGAAAGGAACCGGACGATTTGCTGCCTCGGTAAATGCGGCCACTGCCACGTTCAATCAAAACAATTTTTTAACGCAGGGAAACGTCTATAACAACTCTGATTTCAACAACACCACGGCCAAGCTAAGCTCAAATATTTCCTATAGCAAACGGTTTGCTGGTACACCGTTTTCACTTGGTGTAAACTTCAATCATAGCCAGGATTTGATCACCAAAGCAGTAGACATTCTGCTGCCGAATCTGAGTTTCAACATGACGAACATCTACCCCTTTCAGCGGAAGTCTGGCAAAACGGGACCACTAGACAATTTTTCCATTGCGTATACAATGAATGCAATGAACCGAATTTCAAACAATCTCGGAAGAATCCCACCGAAGTCGCCAACCGACAGCATTGCATCATTTACTATGGATAACCTTCCGCTATTTTTTGATAACGCCAGAAAAGGAATCCGGCATAACATACCGACATCATTCTCGTTTAAGGCTCTCCGGCATTTCACGCTGTCGCCGTCGTTCAGTTATGAGGAAAAGTGGTATGGTGAAAAACTTGATTGGGCATACAACAGCGATTCCACGTTGCTGGTCAAAAGGGACACGCTGGAAGGTTTTAATAGAATTGCAAATTATTCTGTCAGCGCGTCGCTGACCACGCGTATCTATGGGATCTATAATTTCAAGCGGCCTAACAGCAAGATAAAAGCTATCCGGCATGTCATCAATCCATCCATTTCATATAGTTACGTCCCGGATTTCTCATCCAACGGAAACTACTTTCAAAAATTTATTGATAAAACCGGGCGGGAAATTTATCAGGACCGATATCAGGGATTTGTGTATGGTGGTTCAGGACTGGGTAATAGCAGTTCGTTAGGATTCGGCCTGGGAAATAACGTTGAAATGAAAGTTAAAGGAGCTGAAGATTCAGTCGCCAGGAAGGTAATGCTCCTGAACAATCTATCGTTCAGTTCAAACTATAACTTTATTGCGGACTCATTTAAACTCGCTCCAATCAGCATATCCGCGAACACCAATATTCTCGATAACCTCCTCAACATTAACGTATCGGCTACCCTAAATCCGTATTACATAAGACGAACCGTTAATGAGGCCGGCGTTTCTGTTGAGGAACGCATTGATCAACTGGCGTGGAAGTCGGGACAGGTCGGGCGTATTACAAATGCAACGGCAGCCATAAGCACTAATCTTAACCCCAAAGCACGAAGTAAAAATACCAGCAGCCGTGAAAAGATCGGTAAGTCGGACCTCCCGCAACAAGAAAAAGAGTTTTTGCTCCAAAACCCTGATGTTTA
>CAMLER010000721.1 GCA_946478915.1 uncultured Chryseolinea sp. | reverse complement strand
CATACTGTATTCTGCCCCAGTAAGCCGCCAGTTTATGGAGAAGCATGCGTCGCTTAGACTCACCCTTGATATTTCGCATTGGTGCAACGTACACGAATCGTTATTAAACGATCAGGCGGAAACGATCCAACTTGCTTTAAGCCGGACGGATCATATTCATACACGCATTGGTCATGCGGAAGGTCCGCAGGTAAATGATCCGCGCGCACCGGAATGGAAGGATGCGGTAGCCGCGCATTTTTCATGGTGGGATACAGTGGTGAATCAAAAACGAATCGAGGGTAAACGCCTGACGATGCTAACCGAGTTTGGGCCTGTCGATTATCTTCCTGCTCTTCCTTTTACAAGGCAACCCGTTGCAAATCAGTGGGAGATCAATAAACATATGTTGGATACTTTGCGGAGCCGTTATGCAGTATAAGGGCATTCCTGAATTTCTTTCAATCCTGGGGCCTGTTAGATGGATTTAATATCTCAAATTATTGGGCGGTTTCATCCCCTGGTCGTTCATTTCCCCATCGGAATCTTATTCGTCGCCTTCTTTTTCGAGCTGATCTCCAGATGGAAATCATATGAAAATTTAAGACCAGCTGTTCAACCCGCTTTGCTGATCGGTGTTATAAGCGCCATTATTTCGGTGATCACGGGGTTATATCTTTCTGATGAAGGTGGTTATGAGGATGACCTTTTGGAGCGCCATAAATGGCTGGGCATCGCAACGGCAGGGCTATCGGTAATCGTATACGGACTTCGTCGCGGTTCACACCGACTTTTTCGGGAGGAGCGCCGCAAAAGAATCACTGATTTGATTTCACTCATTACGCTGATTGTGTTTGTTTCACTTACGGGCCATTTCGGCGGCTCTATGACCCATGGTGCAGATTACCTGTTTGCTTCCGTGGTAAACGGAGGTAGAGCGCAGGATCCAGCGGTAAGGTTGCAGTCAATTCAAAATGTTGACAGTGCGGTGCTGTATGCCGATCTCATACAGCCTATTCTTGAATCGAGGTGCTATTCCTGTCATAGTGCGACAAGACAAAAAGGTGATTTGCGGCTCGATAATATTGAGTTTATTAAGCAAGGCGGGGAAGGTGGAGCTATTATTGAAGCTGGGATTCCGGACTCCAGTTCTCTGTTTGTGCGCCTAATGTTACCGTTAGATCATGACGACCACATGCCGCCAAATGAAAAACCCCAACCTTCGTCAGCTGAAATTGCGCTCATTCAATCGTGGATTAAGGAGGGTGCAGATTTTGAAATAAAAGTGTCCGGGACTCGTGAGCATGCAAAAATCAAAACTTATTTTTCCGCCCTTCTCGAACAGGCCAATAAAGAAAAACTGATACCGGAAGAAGCCGTAAGTCCTGCCAATGAAAGCGCTGTTGCTGATTTAAAAAAATCCGGAGTGATCATTTTGCCAGTGGCTGCGGAATCCAATTATCTCTCAATAAGCTTTATTAATAAACGTTCAATTTCCCAGGCAGAGCTTTCGTTGCTATCTCAAATGAAATTGCAGGCTATCTGGCTTGATGCATCGAGAACTGCTATCGGAGACAAAGACCTATCTATCGTAGGTGGGTTAAGTAGTCTCCGCCGCCTCAACCTCCAAAATACAGCTGTATCCGACGAGGGACTGGCAGCCATCTCTTCATTAAGAGATTTACAGTATCTCAATCTGGCAGGAACCCGGATTTCTGATAAGGGCATTATACATCTTTCTAAGTTAAACCGCCTGCGTCAGTTGTTTCTTTACCAGACGGATGTGACGGCGGCAGGTATTCAGGACATAAAAACAGCATTACCTGATATCGAGATTGATACGGGTGGCTACGTTTTGCCGAGGCTATTAACAGATTCAGTTATTGTGGAATTTGATCCGAAATAACTACTCGTTCAAAGTCCAATCGTATTCCATATAGTCGATCGTAGCCTTCTCCTGGATTTTTACACTAGCGTAACGGTTGACAAAGTCTTTTACGGTTTTCCCATTTTTATTGAAATCCATTCCATACCAGCTGAATATCCTACTTAATTTTGGATGGGTTGCAGATACTTGATTTCTCGTCGAATCGTCCAGGAAAATTTTAGACTGATTCGTCAGTTGTTCATCCAGTCTCGCGGGGTCGTAGGCTTCGTTTAACAGTACCGGGCAGGATTTGCTAGCACACACCAAGACCATATGAATCCGAGGGTCATCGAATTTTTTTCGAAGTATGCCATGCTCGATGTTATTTAAGTCGTAACGATCTTTTCCGATGGATATGAATTTGATATCCCACGGCGTGTTCACAAAAGGGATCTGAATTTTGCTCCCGATATCTTTAATGCTTTTGAGCGGGTAATATTTCGTAATCAGTTTAATTGTAAAAGCATTATAGGCGTTAATCCAAAACGCCATTTGCTCATGGCGGCCCCACGTTTTTTGTGGAGGGTGGTCACTTAATAGTTGAAGGTAGGTGTTCAGGTTTACAGAATCCTTGATAAATCCCTGATAATTTACAACGCCATGGCTATTCACATGCTTTCTTAGGAGCTGATCAAACCCTTCGTGGCTGAGACTGTTTTGCTGCGAATGAGCCGTCAGAAAGCTGCCGAATAAAAAGGCGAAGCTTAATATTTTCATAGTTAACAATACCTTGGATGTCGTTGTAAATTCCTTCCTGACGTAATATACTAACCTAAATCATTTTGCATGG
>CAMLER010000720.1 GCA_946478915.1 uncultured Chryseolinea sp. | reverse complement strand
TTCTCAGGCACGCTGATCTGCGCGTTAATGCCTTCTGACGCGACGTAGATCCTCCCTAGAACACTCAGTGTTTCCAGGTTTTTGTATAACTCATCTCTAAAATCTTTTGGACTTAGAATGTGATGATATTTATAAAATGATATGGTTATTCGATTTGATGGTGAGAGCACCAATCTTTCTTTGAGGATTTTTCCGTTTATTCGATTGTATAAAGCCATGCTATCGCCTCATTCTTGTTTAAAAGGTTAATTGTATAAGAAAAAAATAAAAATTCAAAGAAAGTTCCAGACCCGCTGTTCCCTATCCTTATTCCCGACTCCCTTCACCCAGTATACCCCACACATAAAGACTAGTTCACTTTCTGTAATTCTCCGCGCAATAGCAAGTTATACTGTTCACACGTTAGTAGACCATGCGTGTTACAATAAGGACACGTAGTATATTCGGCACCAAAAGCTCCTTTCTTCACAAGTACATGATCCCCCTTGCAAACGGGGCACACCACTTTGCCCGAAGGTCCGCAGTCAATGTCATAATTGACGGATAACACCTCACCAGTTTTTTGAATTTCATTTGCCTTTTCTTTCAGGTATTCTGTTTCAGCACTTTTTAATAATGTGGCGGCTTCTTTTGAGTATTGTCCATTGGTTCCTTTCAATTGAATGTACTTCGTGAGCCAGTCGATAGTCTGCTTGTATTTTTCCAGATAAAAAGAATTTTTTCCAAAATAGAATGTCAGGTCCGATGGAACGCTTTTGATATTCTCAAGTACATAACGAAATTTTCCATCGGCGGTGAGATGTTCGCCGATGTCCATAAAATAAACACCAGAATCCAGCTGACGAAGAAGTTCTGTTTTTCTCATCTGTTCCTGCTGCATCTTAAACTCATCCACACGGGTTCGCTGAGCAATCGCTTGTAGCGCGAACGAGGAGAACAATGCGATAAAAATTAGATGCCTCATTAATTAAACCGTTCTTTTTTTAGTGCAAGCCACTCAAGGGATGCGTTATGAAATATATCTTCTTTGATAACCGGGTCAAGGTCCATGTCTTCTATGAATTTTCCGATCTCTAAGTCTCCAAGGGGGAAGGGATAATCAGAACCAAGCGTGACTCGTTTTGATCCTTGCAGTTTTAAAACGTACTCGAGCATTAGTGCGTCATGAGTAATGCTATCAACCCAAAATTTCCCAAGGTATTTTTTCGGATCGAACGGATTATCTATCGCTACCAGGTCGGGTCGACAATCAAAACCTTGTTTTATCCGACCGATTGTAGACAGAAAGGATCCACCCGCATGGGCAAAATTAACGCGCAACCTGGGAAGTCGCTCAAATATTCCACCAAAGATCATGGAGCAAATGGCACGTGAGGTTTCTGCCGGCATTCCCACCAACCAGGGCAACCAGTAGCGCTGCATGTGATTCTGACCCATCATATTCCATGGGTGAACGAGCACCGACATACTTTCTTTTTCACACGCCTTGAAAATGGGAAAAAAGCGCTCCTCGTTTAGATTCAATTCATTGATATTTGAGCCAATCTGTATGCCATGCAACCCCGAAGCTTTGGATCGTTCCAACTCCTGAATGGCAAGTTCGGTGTCCTGCATAGGGATGGTTGCCAATCCCAAATAGTTCTTTGGATACTTTGCCACTAATTCAGCGATGTGGTCGTTCAGGAATTTAGAAAGCTCTAGACAATCGAAAGCCTTTGCCCAGTATGAAAACATTACCGGGATTGTGCAGACGACCTGAACCTGCGTATTGAATTTCTCATATTCCTTAATTCTGACCTCTGGGTTCCATGCATTTTCCCGTATTTCCCGGAAAAATTGATTCCCACGCATCATTTTAGCAAAGCCTTTCCTATGATGCTGCAGGTAGATAAAATCGCCATAGCCAAATTTCTCACTCCAGTTGGGAAGCTTTCGCGGTAATATGTGCGTATGGCTGTCTATTTTCAACATCAGGGGTTGAAATATCGATGATTTTTTGCCTGGATCAAATCCAGTCAATTCCCGATTCGGCACCGTTGATGAACCACAATTCCTAAATAGACACAATTCCTGGGGTGCCACATCCCCATTTTCCGGGTAGAGTGTGGGATATGACTCCCATTAGCCTTTCCGGCAACACGATTGGTCTAATGGCACCATATTTTCTATTCACAGGAAACGAACAACAAACCTATGGACCTGTTTATTATCATTTTGTCTTTCTTGCTGGCTTACGGAGCATTTGTGGTGATAGCCATAAAGCTTGCTAAAGTCTTATTCCCAAAGATCACTGATGAAGAAATGGAATTGAAATCGCGCACAATACAACAGCGACAGCCTAAAAGAATTGGAATCTAAAACCAAAATATCTATTCATTTTAAACAAAACCCGGTTCTTCCGGGTTTTCTCTTGTTGACCTGTGGCAAGCAGATCGAGTTGTCCCCACCTGTGTGGAAAATTCTCCACTTAACCTTACTACTAAAGGCTCTAACTTTTTTGTAAGTTATTGATTATAAATTATTTAAAGGCTCCTCTGAAAACGTTAGAGGTTAGGCATCATTATTTCCGACCGGTTTACACCAAACATATCGTTAAACCTGAGGAACTGCTTATGAAACGCCTTTTCAAAAAAAAAGAGACCAAGAGCGCAACGAATTTCAAAAGCTCACGTGCATTTGTAATGGAAGAAATGTCAAAGGAAAAT
>CAMLER010000719.1 GCA_946478915.1 uncultured Chryseolinea sp. | reverse complement strand
AAAACCAAAAAACTTCGTTGTTGCAGCTAGTCGCCAGGCAATAGCTCATATCCTGATCTTTAATGCAGGAAACTTTTGCTCATGCGATCAATTGAGATATCTTTAACCGAAATACACCTTATGCTAAACAGAATAAACTACATACTTACCGTACTGGTTTTTGGGATTGTTTTGTCTTCCTGTACGCAGGTAAATTCTCCGAAACAAAAGGAAGAAGTCGGTATTGCGTTGCGTGCCCCAGCCTATCCGTTAATTACCATCGATCCTTATACCAGTGCATGGTCCACGACGGACAACCTGTTCGATTCACCTGTAAAGCACTGGACTGGAAAGAACCATTCCTTAATCGGTGCCCTGAGGGTTGACGGAAGGACTTATCGCTTCCTGGGAAAGGAGGAGATTCCTCTTCAGCCTGTAATACCCAACGCTAAGCATGATGAGTGGGAGGGAAAGTACGTAACTAAAGCTCCCATTAAGGGATGGGAGAAACCTGGGTTTAATGATTCACTTTGGAAAACAGGCAAGGCAGGATTTGGAACACCAAACACTTTCGAAACCAGAACGCCTTGGGAAACGAAAGAGATCTGGGTTCGCCGTGAATTCACCCTTTCAGCTGCTGACTTTGAGCAGGATTTATATTTGATTTATTCGCACGATGATGATTTCGAATTATACCTTAATGGAACTGAGATAGTGAACTCGGGAAATCGTGCGAGAAGCAGCGTAACGTTGAAGCTTGACAAGAGCCTACTAAAGCCAGATGGAAAAAATATCATCGCTGCACATTGCCTTGACCGCGGCGGATTGGCGTATGTAGATTTTGGTATTTTCAGGGAGAGCAATCAAAAACCGATTTTAACAGAAACGGCAGTCCAAAAAAATGTAAGGGTTACCGCCACCCGAACCAAATATGATTTCACCTGTGGACCGGTAGACTTGCATCTTGAGTTCGCATCTCCCTTGCTGATCGATGACATGGATCTGCTTTCGAGGCCGGTGAATTACGTGACGTATCAGGTTCGATCAAACGACGAAAAGCCGCATGATGTGGAAATTTACTTTGAGGCCACACCGGAGTGGGCAGTGAATGAATTGAATCAGGAGGTGGAGATCTCAATGTCAAAAATCGGAAATGTTAACTTTTCAAAAACAGGAACTACTGAGCAAGCCATTCTGAAAAGGAAAGGTGATAATGTTCGCATAGACTGGGGGTATCTTTACGTCGCATCAGAGGATTTGGAGCACAACACCATGGCTATTGGTGATTTCTCAACAATGAAAACATCGTTCATGGAAAGCGGTAAAATAACCTCTGGGCAGGAAAGGATCTCTGCATTGATGACAAAGTCAATACCTGTTCTTGCATTCAGCGCCGACCTTGAGGATGTCTCAACATCAAGTGAAGAAGGGTATTTGATGCTTGCCTATGATGATATAGAATCAATTCAATACTTCGGTCAAAACCTGAAAGCGTGGTGGACGAACGATGGAAAGATATCTTTTGACAAGGTTCTAAGCTCCGCGGCTTCCGAGTATAAAAAGATAATTGAACGGTGCGACGACCTTGATAAAAAGATATACGATGAGGCACTTCGTGCGGGTGGAGAGAATTATGCGCGACTGTGTTTGCTCGCCTACCGACAATGTATCGCGGCACACAAACTTGTCAAGGATACACAGGGAAATACACTGTTCCTTTCCAAAGAAAATTTTAGTAACGGCTCTATTGGAACCGTCGATGTCACATATCCATCTGCACCTCTTTTCCTGAATTATAATCCGGAACTCTTGAAGGGGATGCTCAACCCAATTTTCTACTATACTGAAAGTGGAAAGTGGACCAAACCCTTTCCTGCTCACGATGTTGGGACATATCCCCAAGCAAACGGACAAACATATGGGGACGACATGCCGGTGGAAGAGAGCGGAAACATGTTAATACTGACAACGGCGATTGCTCATGTCGAAGGAAATGCTGCTTACGCAGAAAAGCATTGGGATGCATTAACCACCTGGGCAAACTACCTGATGGAAAATGGACTTGACCCAGAGAACCAACTTTGCACCGACGACTTCGCAGGACATTTTGCTCACAACGTTAACCTATCCGCAAAGGCTATTATGGGTATTGCAGGCTATGGAAAACTTGCTGAAATGCTGGGTAAAAAGGATATCGCAGAAAAGTATACATCAAAAGCAAAAGAGATGGCCCGGGAATGGATAAAAATGGCGGATGACGGTGATCATTTCAGGCTGACCTTCGACCAGCCGGGAACATGGAGCCAGAAGTACAATCTCGTTTGGGATAAATTACTTGATCTTGGAATCTTTCCGGATGAAGTCACGAAAAAAGAAGTAGACTATTATTTAACCAAACAAAATGAATTTGGCTTGCCACTGGACAATCGAAGAATGTACACCAAGTCAGATTGGATTGTGTGGACTGCCACACTCGCAAATGACTCAACAACATTCAAAAAGTTTATCGATCCAGTGTACAAGTATGTCACTGAAACTCCAAACCGAGTACCGATGAGCGATTGGTACGAAACAACCGATGCTACACAAGTTGGTTTTCAAGCGCGCTCGGTCGTTGGTGGATATTTTATTAAGCTACTTGAAGAGTAAGTGGTATGGAAAAGGTATAGGTATAATGAATAATGAATAATCCTACTTTGTCAACTTGTGAATTGTGTATGGGCCACTGCCAATG
>CAMLER010000718.1 GCA_946478915.1 uncultured Chryseolinea sp. | reverse complement strand
TAAGAATATCTATCATCAAAGTTTTATCAGGAAAGATAACGTAAGATTTGTTGGTTTCGATCCGCCAAGCTGGATCGATCACTATGCGTTACAAACGCGTGAGTGGGCTGACAAGACGGTGAAACAATTTGTTTCAGGAGAGCGGGAAAAGGCTCTGGCCTCTGGCCTCGTGCTTGGCATTACTGATGGCATCGATCATGAGCTGATCTCTGTCTATAGCTCAACGGGGACGCTGCACGTTTTGGCAGTAAGCGGTTTGCATGTTGGAATACTGTATGGCATTATTCTTATGTTGTTAAAGCCCTTGACCAAATTCAAGTCGGGTTCCTGGCTTATCGCATTAATTAGCCTGGCAATATTATGGGCTTATGCTTTCGTAACCGGCCTGTCACCGTCCGTTTTACGTGCGGTAACTATGTTTTCCTTTCTGGCCATTGCGAAACCTGGTGGTCATAGGACAAACATATATAATACGTTGTCTTTATCAGCTTTTATGATATTGTGGTATCATCCATTTTTCATAATGTCTGTTGGCTTTCAGCTGTCATATTTGGCAGTCCTGGGTATTGTGTATATTCAACCAGGTTTGTACAATCTTTGGAATCCCACCAACCGTATTTTGGATGAGATATGGAAAGTTTCCGCTGTTTCAATAGCAGCCCAGATATCGACCTTTTCGCTAAGCTTGTTGTATTTCCATCAGTTTCCTAACTATTTTCTGATCTCCAATTTCGTGGCTATTCCTGCATCATTTGTTGTATTGGTACTTGGTCTTGCCATCCTGGTTATTGCTTTCATTCAACCGGTAGCCATGGCGTTAGGATTTGTGCTGGAGTGGGTTATTAAGGCAATGAACGCAGTTATGTTTGCAATCGAAGATCTGCCATTCAGTTTAATTGAAAATGTGTATATATCTCCATTGCAGTGTTGGGTTATTTTTGCTCTATTGCTTTCGATTATCCTTATGATAAGAACAAGGAAATTCTTATGGGTAAGAGCTGTTTTTTTCCTGGGTGTTGTCTTCACAGGATTACAATGGTCGCATTTTTACAAAGAAGTGAACGTCCGCAAGATCGTAGTGTATAACATCAATGGCCATACTGCGGTTGATCTGTTCGATAGGGGAAAAGTCTGCTTTTTAGGTGACTCCGCCCTAGAAGGTAATCTTCAAAAGGTAAATTTTCACATTGTCTCAAACCGGATAAGGAGCGGCGCCCTCATGGTTGACTCTTTGCGTATTGTAAGAATTGGTGCGTGGGGTTGCTCTCTGGCGATGTGGAATGATAAATCTATCGTCCAAATTCATCATCCTCAATACAAAATTCCTGGGGGTTTAGAGGTGGATTTCTTGATTATCAGTAACAATGCGGTAACGAATGTTGGAGAGCTGAATAAACAAATTCGCGCCAGAAACATTATTTTAGATAGCAGCAACACGCGGTATAAAATATCCGGTCTTGCAGGGAGCGATGTTTATTCTGTTCCGCATCAAGGAGCCTTCGAACTTAAGATATGAATGGATTTAAATACATCACGCTGTCAAACAGCGATCGGGTAGGTGTAATTACATTAAATAGACCCGAAAAGCGGAACGCATTAAGCTTTGATCTTATATCTGAATTAAAGGTGGCTTTTGAAAGGTACGAAAATGATGCACGGGTAAATGTTATCGTACTTAAGGCCAACGGTCCTTCGTTCTGCGCGGGCGCAGATATAGCAGATCTGCAAAGACTTCAAATTTATTCCTTTGAAGAAAACCTGACTGACTCAAATCACCTGAAAGAATTATTCCTAACGATATATACCCTGAAAAAGGTGGTGATAGCGCAGGTGCAGGGCCATGCGCTGGCTGGTGGCTGTGGGTTGGTTACAGTGTGTGATTTTGCCTTTGCTGTCCCTGACGCTATGTTCGGCTTTCCAGAAGTGAAGATAGGGTTCATCCCGGCGATCGTTATGATCTTTCTGCTTCGCAAGGTGGGAGAAGCGAAGGCGAAACATTTGTTGATCAGTGGTAAAACTTTTTCAGCCGAACAGGCTAGAGAAATCGGTCTTGTCTACGAAATTGTTGATAACGACATACTGGACTCAAAGGTAATGGACTTTTCGAAGAAGTTAATTGAAATCAATTCGTCGCAAGCGATGATGCTTACCAAACAGATGCTTACTAAACTTCATTCGATGTCTCTTCTTGAGTCTCTATCAATCGCTGCAGATATGAATGCAAGAGCCCGCGAAACCGAGGATTTCAAACGGGGTATTCAATTTTTTCTGAACAAGGAAAAGCCTTCGTGGTGATGGTCTTTCTGTTCGTTATTCCTTGTTCGTTATTCGATATTCGTTATTAGTTCTTTTTCTTTCTTATGTTTTAAGAAAAGTTCTAAGGAATTCGCACACACCCACGAAAAGGTTTCGTCTCTGCGACAGGAAATGAGTTATTGTCAGATTTAAGGGGGACTAAACTATTAACCGCAGAGATTCTGTGTTGAGAACCAAAGGAAATCACCGAGGTTTTGAAATGTCAATTAAAATCCCAGGTAATCTTTGTGTGCTCCGTGACTCCGCAGTTAAAAGCAATCTCGTTCTGTGGACGCTGTCGGATATGCCGTGCGACTCCAAAGGTTTTTTTACCGCAGCGGACGCTGAGGTAAATGCACCCGCCTACGATGCCTTCGGCGAGGCACAGCGCTAAGTGCTGACTTGGATCATGATTATCTATTCTTTGAATCGTCGAAAAATCCA
>CAMLER010000717.1 GCA_946478915.1 uncultured Chryseolinea sp. | reverse complement strand
AACGGATAACGAATAACAGATAACGAATTAATGAAACAACTATCTTTGCAAAATTATGTCGCCTGAAAATATTCTCTTACTCATTCTTGCAATAACGATTGTAAGCTACGTATTCGATCAGTTACTGGATTATATCAACTTACGATCTCAAAAGACAGACATTCCGCTTGATGTAGAATCTTTTTTTGAGCGGGAGAAATATTTGAAGTCGTTGGCATACAACCGCGAGCGTACAAAATTTTCTTTTATTACGTCGGCATTTGGGTTTGCCCTGTCTACTGCAATGTTGATCTCCGGAGGTTTTGGCTGGGTGGATGGATTACTTCGACCCATTGTCGAAAATGAGATATTGCTTGCGCTGATTTTTTTTGGAACCTTAATGCTGGCGTCAGATTTTCTAACTATCCCGTTTCAATTATACAGCACGTTTGTGATCGAGGAAAAATACGGCTTCAATAAAACTACTATTAAGACTTTTATTACTGACAAGCTTAAGGGATACCTACTGGGCGCAGTAATAGGCGGGGCGCTCGTCGCGTTGCTTATTTTTATGATTCTTAAAATTGGTCCTTTGTTTTGGATCTGGTTTTCTATTATCGCAGCTGTATTCATTTTATTCGTCAACATGTTTTATACATCTCTCATTTTGCCATTGTTTAACAAGCTGACGCCATTGGAGAATGGTGAACTAAAACAGTCGATTGAAGCTTTTGCCCATAAGGTTGGTTTTCCCCTGGACAATATTTTTATAATAGATGGCTCGAAGCGCTCAAAGAAAGCAAACGCATTTTTTTCAGGAATTGGGAAAAAGAAAAAAATCGTTTTATACGATACTTTGATATCAAATCACACTACTGATGAGCTTGTCGCCGTGCTTGCCCATGAAGTCGGTCATTTTAAGAAAAAGCATATCATCTGGGGATACGTACTCTCCGTGCTCCAAATCGTGTTCACCTTATTCATCCTCTCCCTAATGGTGTTCAATGAAAACTTATCGTTGGCGTTGGGAGGTTCACAACTTGCGCTCCATTTAAATTTGCTGGCGTTCGGCATCCTGTTTTCGCCTATCTCAGGCGTTACCGGCTTGTTGATGAATATGTACAGCAGGAAGAATGAGTTTGAGGCTGACGCTTACGCTCGGGAGACATTTGACGGTAGTTCGTTGATGAATGCCCTGAAAAAACTCTCAGTGGATAATCTTAGCAATTTGTACCCACATCCGTTATATGTTTTCTTCCACTATTCTCATCCGCCGTTGTTACAACGACTGGAAGCGTTGAAGGCATGAAATTTCGCAGGTAAATTTATTGCCGCAACCCTTCGAAGTGTGTAAGCGCCAAAGCGTATCCTTCCAGGCCGAAGCCGGTGATTAGCCCAATGCATTTTGAAGTAATTAGGCTTTTGTGTCTGAATTCTTCCCTGTTATAAATATTGGAAATATGCACCTCTACAACAGGTGTTTTGATGCCGCCAATAGCATCGTGGATGGCGATGGATGTGTGGGTGTACGCGCCAGCGTTTAATACAATTCCGTCGAATGAAAAACCAATTTCATGAAGCTTATTGACAATTTCTCCTTCCACGTTAGACTGAAAATAATGCAGACGCATTTTTTCAAAACGCTTCTGCAACTGACTAAAATAATTTTCAAAACTTTCGCTGCCATAAATGGAAGTCTCGCGTTTCCCCAGCAAGTTCAGATTAGGCCCGTTGATGATTTGTATATTCACTTTTAGTGTTTAATGTTTCTTGAAAGAGGACAATTACCTATGCAAGCGACATATGGATTTCTTTGGCGTCCAAGTTAAATAAAAAAGTTAACGCCTGGAGTATTCGTTGTTATACTTGTTTTTTAGTATTGGCGGGGTTTACTTCGTATAATGTGGGAGTTAAACATCAAACATTTTTCCAATTTCTTAAAAATTGAACGATCCCTTTCATCAAATTCTGTTGAAGCGTATGTCCACGATGTTGAAATGCTCCACCAATATTTTCTCCTGAAAAATTTACAGGTTACTCCTGTAAAAGTCACCCCCAAGCATCTGCAACAATTTCTTCAATATATCAATGAATTGGGTATGAGCGCCCATAGTCAGGCCCGGATCCTGTCAGGTATAAAAGGTTTTTTCAAATACCTGATGTTTGAGGAGATGATCACCGCAGATCCGACTGCCTTAATAGAAGGTCCCAAGCTCGGTAGAAAATTGCCGGATACATTGAGTTACCCGGAGATTGAAAAACTATTCAACGCTATTGATCAATCGAAACCTGAAGGCGGAAGAAACAGGGCAATGCTCGAGGTGCTTTATTCCTCGGGATTGCGCGTTAGTGAACTTGTTGATCTTAGACTCAACAATGTATATGCTGATATCGGTTTTCTTAGAGTCGTTGGAAAAGGCAATAAGGAACGGCTTGTGCCCATTGGTCGCGATGCGCTGAAATATATTCAGATATACATTAATGAAATTCGCGGCAAGGCACCACACAAGCCACCCGCAAAGGGATTTGAGTCTTTTGTTTTCCTCAATCGCAATGGACGAAAGTTAACCCGTGAGATGGTGTTCATGATCATTAAAGCATTGGCCCTGGAAATCGGTTTGAAAAAAAGTATTAGTCCGCATACCTTCCGACATTCGTTTGCTACACATCTAATTGAAGGAGGAGCTGATTTGCGCGCGGTGCAAGAAATGCTTGGACACGAATCCATTACAACGACAGAGATCTACACGCACCTGGACCGCGATTACCTCCGACAAGTTATCCAGGAGT
>CAMLER010000716.1 GCA_946478915.1 uncultured Chryseolinea sp. | reverse complement strand
CAGTTTCTCAAAAACCTGTTGCTGCGTCATTCCACTTTTTCTATCTCTCGGTTCCTCCAGGAATATCCATTGGAACGCGCTGTTAACAGGCTGAACCAATGTGCCGGACGTGGCCGCGACGGCCGCGTAAGTTCTGTTCTCATTCAAATCGGGTATAGAATCCGAGACGTATTTGTTAATTTCTTTCATCGTTGCCTCCATGCTTTCAAAGGAAGTTCCTTCAGGAGCGATCACCGCAAGGCCAACCATCGATCGGTCCTCCAACGGCGCCAATTCTGAGGGTAACGTGGGGGCTATCAGCCATGCGAGACCGAAGGACACAACCAGGAGAACAAACCCGAGCCACCTTTGTCTGAAAAAAACGTGAAGAGTCTTTTCATATCCTCTGTTCAATGCTTCAAACCAAGGCTCAGTTTTCCGATAAAGCCATCCGTGTGACGCCCCAGCTTTAAGCAAGTAGGCGCTCATCATAGGCGAAAGGGTCAATGCCACAAAAGCCGAAATGAGTACCGAACCTGATACTACGATCGCAAATTCCTTGAATAATTGTCCTGTGATCCCTCCCAGAAAAAGAATTGGGAGAAATACAGCAGCCAGTGTTACCGTGGTGGAAATGACCGCGAAGTAAATTTCATCAGAACCTTTCCGTGCCGCTTGCAAGGGACTCATACCCTTTTCTATTTTGCTATAAATATTCTCAAGCACCACAATTGCATCATCCACCACAAGACCAATCGCGAGTACAAGGCCAAGCAATGTCAGGACATTGATTGAGAAATCAGCGAGGTACATAATGAAGAATGCTGAGATGATGGACACCGGGATGGCCACCAACGGGATCAGAGTACTTCTCCAGTCTCTGAGGAAGATGAAGATGATCAGCGCCACGAGCCCAAAAGCAAGGAATAATGTTTCTTCAACTTCCGAGAGTGAATTACGAACTGGCACGGTGAAATCCTTTCCAAGAGAAATGATGTAATCCTTTGGCGCGGTCTTAACGATGTCTTCAAATCTGTTCTTGAATTCGTCAACGATCGCCAAAGAATTGGCGCCACGTTGTGGCTGGACGCCGGTTCCTACTCCGTATCGCGCTGTATTTCCCTCACCGACAATCATTGCTGTTCGCTCATTTTGAGATGACATGACAGCAGTCCCAACATCCCGGAACCGCACGATGGCACCTCCGTTTTGATAAACGATCATGTTGTTGAAATCTTCTTCTGTTACCAGGCGGCCCTGGGTCCGAAGCGTAACTTCAGTTGTGGAACCTTCTATTCGTCCACTGGGCAGATCTACATTTTCCCGTTGGAGCGCAGCCTGAACATCGGCTGGGGTAAGTTTATACGAAGCTAACTTTACAGGATCCATGCGAAGACGCATGGCACGTTTACGACCCGCATATGAATCGACCAGCCTGACACCAGGTATGGATTGCAGTCGTTCTTTGATGTTGATATTGACGAAGTCAGTAATATCCTCAAGACTCCTGGTATCACTTTGAACTGTGAGGAAAACAAGAAAATCCTGAGGCCCCATTTTCTCAACAATAGTTGGCTCTATATCCGAAGGAAGCTGTGATCGGGACTTCGACACTTTGTCCCGAACGTCGTTTGCAGCAGCTTCCAAATCAGCATCAAGATTAAATTCGACGGTGATAGCGCTTACCTGTTCGCGTGAAACTGATGACAAAGCACGAATCCCGTTCGCTTCTGCGATGGCTTCCTCTAAAGGTTTGGTCACCTGGGATGCAATAATATCTGCACTGGCGCCTGGATACACCGTTGTAACCATAACAATCGGTGAATCAGTGACGGGGTACTCTCGCGTACCGAGATAAGTGTATCCTACAATTCCGAATAGGACAAGAAGAACGGACATTACTCCGGCCAAAACTGGTCGGGATATACTAATTTGTGAAATGGCACTCATGAAAATATTTGATTGGTAGTGAGAAGTCTTAGTGGACTATTACGACTGTTTATTTAAGTGTTACGAATTGCACTGGCGCGCCTGGCATAAGCCGCAATAGGTTACTGGTAATCACGGTGTCGCCTTTTTGCAGGCCGTCGGTAATCACCACGGCACCTTCGCTACGCTGACCAATTTCGACTGGCACTGCCTGAACGGTATTGTTGCGCGAAACAAATACACTGTATCCTCTCGAGGATGGAATGAGTGCGTTAGATGCCAGTGAAAGTGCGTCATCAGATGTATTGAGGGCAAGCTTCAATCTTGCGCTTTGTCCCGGCAATAGTATACCCTTTGGATTTGCTGTTTCTGCCCTAACGAGTAGGGTACGCGTATTTTCACTAAGGCTTGCCGCTCTGGCGATGACTTTTGTTTGATATTGTCTATCATCAGACGCAACGGTAAAGCTATGCACGCTGCCCGGAGTGATGACACGCGCGTATTTTTCTGGAACTGAAAAATCGACCTTTACTACACTGTTGTCTTCTATTTCAGCGAGGACGGTATTGACAGATACAATTGCGCCAGGATGGACGTTGATGATTCCGATCTGCCCATCAAATGGTGCCGTAATCCTGGTTTTTCCAATAGCAACTTGCAATTCCCGAATTTGCGCTTGCAATACTTTCAGGTTTGTCGATGCCTGGTCATAATCTTCTTCGGCGATTGCATCATTTGCAAAGAGGTCTCTGAGACGTTCTTCATTCAAAAGAGCAAGTTTCTCCTGCTGACGTAAGCGCTCGAGCTGTGCCTGCAGATCTGCATCGTCAAGCTGGAACAACAACGTACCCTTCTTTACCTT
>CAMLER010000715.1 GCA_946478915.1 uncultured Chryseolinea sp. | reverse complement strand
GAAGATAATTGCCATTGCGATAGAACACGGTTGCTTGGCCGGCCGGGCATGTTGTCTCACTCCAATATCCCAGATTACCAGGTCTATGCAGTACAGTGGGTTGACCCCATGTCTTCGATGTTAACAGACTATCATATTTTGATTCCTCCTCTTTGTCGCATGAACTAAAGATCGCACATGTCAATGCGAGCAACACAAGTTTGGGTTTCATCTTATAAATTATGTTTGATTTATTCTGTATTTGGACATGGGTTTCTCACTGCCTACAACTAAATATCAGCAATCCGATATCACCCGGACATGCGAATTCTGGTGGTATTTACAAATAACGCCAATGGCTATATCCTCCTTGTTGATCGAATGTAACTCAACCACAAATAATTTTACAGGATAGTCAAACAAAGTCCTGGTTTCCGGGATTCATCCCGCCCTGTCGGGCGATCTCACGTATAGATTGTCGCTATGATGCTCAATGATTCTGCCTGCATCGTTATAACGGTAAATTTCGACTTCTCTTTTCGTGAACGATTGTCCAGTGGCTTTCTGCCGAATTTAAAATGTATCTCTTAGAGACGGCCGATACCATTAAGTTCCTTAAAGGCGAGGGCCAGTCTGTCTTTGATAGAGGTTTCACCATCACGAAGCCATACACGTGGATCGTAATATTTCTTATTGGGTGCATCATCGCCAGAAGGATTGCCCAACTGCGACTGAAGAAATGCTTCGTTCTTCTTATAATATTTTCGTATTCCGTCCCAATACGCCCACTGCAGATCAGTATCGATATTCATCTTCACAACGCCATAGCTAATCGCCTCGGTAATAGCTTCAGGTTCTGATCCGGATCCCCCGTGAAAAACAAAATTTACGGGATTGTCCTTCGTATTAAATTTCTTCTTAATGTATTCCTGAGAATTTTTCAGGATTGCTGGTTCCAGCTTAACGTTCCCCGGTTTATAGACACCATGAACATTTCCGAACGATGCGGCAATCACAAAATTTTCACTCACCTTCATCAACTCTTCGTACGCATAAGCAACCTCTTCCGGTTGAGTGTATAACTTGGAACTTTCTACTCCGGTATTATCAACACCATCTTCCTCTCCGCCGGTCACGCCCAGCTCGATTTCGATATACATATCAAGCTTCGTAAACTTCTCAAGATAGCGTTTGCAGGTTTCTATGTTCTCTTTCAAAGGTTCTTCAGAAAGATCGAGCATGTGAGAAGTAAATAAAGGTCGGCCATTTTGCTTAAAGAACTCCTCCCCTTTTTTCAACATACCATCGATCCAGGGCAAAAGTTTTTTTGCTGCATGGTCCGTATTAAGTAAGACCGGTACACCATAAAGGTCGCTTACCTCATGAATGTATTTGGCTCCGGCAACTGCCCCCGCGATACTAGCTTTCTGATCAGTATTGGCGATCGTCTTTCCGATGAAAAACGCAGCTCCACTGTTCGAGAACTGAATGATGGTAGGCGAATTCACGGCCTTCGCAGCTTCAAGAGTTGCATTGATCGTGTTGGAGGTGGTAACATTGACAGCTGGTAAGGCAAAATTTTCCGCTTTAGCTTTCTCGAAAACTTTTTTCGCCTCGGAGTAACTCAATACAAGTGACATAGTTTTTGGATAGGTGTATACTATTTTGGGGCCCTAATATCTGACATTATATTTAAATATGTGCCACACATCCCACAAAGCAGACGCTCCGCCAACGTTTCCGGGAAAAACTATGTAAAGAATTTTTGAAAATTTGCTGTCATCGGACAGTTTCCACACCGGAACGCCGGCAATTGCCTGCCCAAGTATGTCGGCTTTTTTTGATGACAATCCCCTTGACGCCAGATCGCTGGATGTTATTCCGCCTTTGGCTATGAAGAAGGCTGGCCGAACAACGAGCCTCTGAACAATTGAAACAAGGTAGTCAGAAACGACACCATTGATCCTCAGGCTTTCGTTAGCGTTGTCGCCTACGACAAGGGACCTACTGGTAAATATCACAACGTCTTTTCCGGCCCTCAACCAACGATCGATCTTTTCGCCGGTGGCCTTTGCCAGCTCTGAACGATTTGCAGTTGCCAGCACTTCATCAACATTTACTTCAATCTTCTCATGTTTGTTCTGTGCCAACAAGTAATTCAACTGGCTTGTTGTCTTCGGTACGTAGGAACCAACAACTGTTAACGATCCATGCTCTGAATGGAGATCTGATAAACTTGGAAGGAATATTTTGCCTGGTGCTATCCCGGCACAAATAGGTACGAAAGTAGCTGAACTTCGAAATAGAAATATTCTTCCCAGTTTTTCACTCAATTGTATGCCTGCGGCAACTACTTCAAGATCGGTAAGAGAGACTGCATTGACGAGAACAACTTCGCCTGGATTACACCGTAAAAACTTTTCAGATACGGTAGACGGACCACCGTTTCTTATTTCCGTCAGGGAAATCGAAATTACGTTATCTGCCCTAACCAGTCCCTTGGTTTTTTCCTCCACCCAGTCTTTTACATTTGAATGCGAATAACCAAACGATTTGTCTTTAGCAAAAGGTGTATCGGCCACGGGTATCAAGCTCTCCTGCTCAACAATGTAGTGTACGTCGTTAATTGTAAACCGTCCGCCTTCAATGAAAGCTGGTATCAATACCCGCACAGCAGCTTGCCGTTCCAACGCAACGGCTAGAGCATCTACTTCCGCGGGAAAGTGTCCACGGAGCGTCGAATCACTTCTGCTGATAGGAATGATCTGACGACCTGTTTGGTGTACGGCTT
>CAMLER010000714.1 GCA_946478915.1 uncultured Chryseolinea sp. | reverse complement strand
TTTACAGTCAACACAAATAAAATTTCCGGCAGGGAAATCAACTCCTATTGGTACAATCCCCGCAACGTAGAGGTAAAGGAAATAGGTAAGACCAACAAGCAAGCACAACAGGAATTTACTCCACCAACTTCGGGATATGGCCACGACTGGGTCCTTGTGATTGACGATGCTTCAAAAAATTACAAACAGCCCGGACAATCCTGAGATGAAAAAAAAACTCCGCTTTGCAGTTCTAGGCACAGGATTTTGGGCCAACTTTCAAATTCCAGGCTGGAAAGAACTGGATGCCGTGGAGTTAGTCGCAGTATACAATAGAACCAGGTCCAAAGCTGAGGCAATTGCACGAAAATTTGATGTGCCTAACGTTTATGACAATGTTCCGGAACTTCTCGAAAAAGAACACCTGGATTTTGTGGATATCATTACGGATGTAGATACACACGCAACTTTTACCAAAATGGCTGCCGGACATGGGATCCCAGTCATTTGTCAAAAGCCAATGGCGCCTAAGCTAACCGTTGCAGTGCAAATGGTACGACAGTGCGAGGATTCAGGGGTGCCATTGTATATTCACGAAAATTGGCGATGGCAAACTCCTGTCCGCAAACTAAAAGAGATCATCGATTCAGGCGAAATTGGGAAGATCTTTAAATCTCGGGTAACATTTTGTAGCGCCTTCCCGGTATTCGAAAACCAGCCGTTTCTGGCCGAGCTTGACGAATTCATTTTAACTGATATTGGTTCTCATATTCTTGATGTATGCCGGTTTCTTTTTGGGGAAGTCAGTTCACTGATCTGTCATACCGCATCCGTCAATTCAAAAATCAAGGGTGAGGACGTAGCCAACGTGTTTATGAAAATGCAAAACGGGATCAGCTGCCTTGCCGAACTTTCGTATGCTTCAATACTCGAATATGAGCCATTTCCACAAACCTTTATTTTAGTCGAAGGCGAAACCGGTTCTATCCATCTCACAAGAGACTGTGAGATTCACATTACCACAAAGAACGGAACCCGAATTGTAAATGCGATTCCGCCCAGCTACAGCTGGGCAGATCCAAAATATAATCTCGTCCATGCCAGTATTGTGGATTGCAATAGGGATTTGCTGAATGGGCTCACGGGAAAATCAACAGCAGAAACTACGGGTTCAGACAATTTGCAAACGGTGAGGCTGGTGCACGCGGCCTATCAGTCATCAAGAACGAATAGTTTAATAGACATGAAATACTTCTGATGTCGCGCGTTCGTCTTCAACATATAACCAAAGTATTCCCGGGAGTAAAAGCATTGAGCGACGTATCGATCGAGATCAAAGAGGGCGAAATTCATGCATTATGCGGAGAGAACGGCGCCGGTAAAAGTACGTTGATGAATATTCTGGCTGGTAATCTTAAGCAAGACGCGGGTGTCATTCAACTAAATAGCGAGGTCGTTACATTTGATAGTCCCGAGGCAGCATTGGATAAACACATTGCCGTGGTATACCAGCACCTCAGCCTGATCAACAGCCTAAGCGTTGCAGAAAATATTTTTGCAAATCAGCAACCTGTAAACAGGTGGGGTATTATCCAATTTGATTTGTTGTACAAGAATACCTCGGCCTTGCTGAGACAATTGGACCTAGGGGATATTCATCCTGGCAGGTTAGTCGAGAAACTCTCCCCCGCCGAACGACAAATGGTAGAAATTGCCAAGGCGCTTTCCAGGAAACCATTGGTCTTTATTCTGGACGAGCCAACGGCATCCCTGACCAATAAGGAAACGCAAAAACTCTTCGAAATTCTCAGGAATATGAGAGCGGAAGGAATCTCAATAATTTACATTTCACATCGCCTCGAAGAAATTTTTGAACTGGCAGACCGGATAAGCATTCTGAAGGATGGCAAATTTGAGGGCACGTTTGAAGCGGCTGACCTATCGAGAAATCAGCTAATCAGTAAAATGGTCGGCCGTGAACTCAGTTCAACCAAAACATCGACATCCAAAACGGATGAAATATTATTGAACGTAGAAAACATTAGCGGCAAAAAATTTTCTAATGTTTCATTTCAATTGTTTAAAGGTGAAATTC
This sequence comes from uncultured Chryseolinea sp., assembly GCA_946478915.1. Next base: position 698 of record CAMLER010000714.1, on the reverse strand, counting down.
TTGGTCTCGCAGGGCTTGTTGGTGCGGGACGAAGCGAGGTTGCACGCGCGGTCTTTGGCGCTGATCCAATATATTCGGGTCGGGTCGTTTTTCGCGATCAACAAATGAACATAAAACATCCTGCTGATGCGATAAGCTCAGGAATTGCATACATCACAGAGGATCGGAAAAGCGAAGGTCTATTTCCTGATATGACAGTAGCGGAAAATATTGTGGCTGCAGGGATGCCCACAATGATGCACTCGGGAATCTATAAGCAATCGCAGGCAAGACAACATGCCGATGAGGCAAGACACACACTGCGGATAAGCGCGGTGGATACAGAACAAAGAGTTGGACATCTTAGTGGTGGCAATCAGCAAAAAGTTATGCTGGCAAAATGGTTGACCACCGATCCTGAAGTACTGATCATCGACGAGCCAACTCACGGAATAGACGTTGGCGCGAAAGACCAGGTTTATGAAATAATGGTGTCCCTGGTCAGGAAGGGGAAGGGAATATTAATGATCTCAAGCGAGTTGCCGGAGCTGATCGGACTTTGTGATAGAATTATTGTAATAAAAAACGGCAAGACTTCAGGAGAGCTTTCAGGGGCAGCCATCACCGAAGAAAACATTTTGCAACTCGCGACATAATATCTAAAGATGCTTAATAAAATTTTACAGTTTATAGAGAAATATTTTATAAGCCCATTGTTA
>CAMLER010000713.1 GCA_946478915.1 uncultured Chryseolinea sp. | reverse complement strand
ATCTGCCATTTGCAACTCTTTTCACTTTTGGGTCGTTAAGTGAAATCAATAATCTTAAGTAAGGAGGTCGCTCTGGCTGCACATAGCTGATTGTTTCACTCTTCGTTGTAATTGTTGATGAAGAGATAACCATCCGGTATTAAAATTATTGGGAGGAGTAAATTTCTGCCGGATTTATGTTTATGCATGGAAACCTGCAGATGTTTTAGCCGGCCGCTCAGGGTAAAGAATAACTCCTGACGGAATGTTTCGCCAGAGGCATCCGGCTATTACCGTGAAGTGACAAGTCATAAAGCATTTGCAATGAGAAATCTCAACAACAACATACCCACAATTTCTTCAAATCAATTTAAGAAAGTCTATCTAAAAGATGATGTGGAGGCTCCCTTAACTAAAGTAGCCGAAAACTCCGACGGATATTTTGAATTGATGCATCGCTGCTTATGGCCGAACAACATCTCAGCTCACCGGCTTGATTTCTACATGATCTTTTTAGTAACGGCAGGAGAGGGACAACACACTTTCGGAAGTGAAACGCATCTTGTAAAACCGAACACCATTGGTTTTGCCGGACCTGAGATGATCAACGCCTGGTATTCGGAGCGCCACGATAACAGCGGTTATGTGTGCACCTTTTCAGCGGATTTCTTCGGTCAAAACATTAACGGCGCACCTGCACTCGCAGAACTACCTTTCTTTCAACCGGGCGGTCCCTCATTGCTAACACTGTCGGAAGAAAAGATGGTAGTGTATACACAATTATTTAAGCTGATGGAATTTGAGGCGAAGTCAACGCATCCGCTATCGGCCGATACTTTGAGGAGTTATTTACATGTCATTATCAACAAGGCACGGGCTGACCTCCATTTTCAAAATACTCATTTTAACCAGATGCCACCGGCCGGGTCTCGGCTCGTGAAAGCCTTTAAGGAGATGTTTATGGCAGATATCAACGTGATCCGTACGGGGCGTGAAATTCGGCTAAAATTAGTTTCTGAATATGCCGAACTTCTGGGTGTTTCTCAGAATCACTTGAACGATACCGTTAGAAGTATTACCGGTGAATCCGCTGGAGGATTAATGCAAAAGCAACTGATGCACCAGGCGACGATGTGCCTTAAACATTCGTTGAAAAATGTGAGTGAAATTGCTTATTTGTTGGGCTTTGATGATCCGTCATATTTTGCCCGGTTCTACAAGCGTCATACCGGCAAATCCCCGTCGCAGGTACGTGCGCTTCAAACAAATTATTTATCGCACAACGCCGTTACCATTAATGATTGAATTATACCGTTGGCAGGGATTGAGTTTCATCCTGTACGCAGCGCAAGGCGCCAGGCATCGTGCGCACAGAGTATTGGTTTCCCGATAACAGATTATTACTAATTCCCAACTTACCATGAAGTGATAGTTTCAATGATCGAGCCGACCTGATCACTGGCCGCCTGCCCGATCACCGTTACCTTTAGATTCCCGATCATCCATCGCTGTTAAAAATGCCATCCTTCCTGTACTTCGTCCTGATTTCTGTTGAAGTCTCAACAGACCTTTGTAGTTCAATTGATTAATGAAAACAAAATTATTATGGACTACAGATTATTTGGCAACACAGGAATGCGCGTTCCTGTCTTGAGTTTGGGTACCGGGACTTTTGGAGGAACAAACGAATTCTTTAAGAGATGGGGAACTACGGATGTAAAAGAGGCGTCGCGACTTATCGATATCAGCCTTGACCACGGTTTGAATTTCTTTGACACAGCAAATGTGTATTCGCTGGGGGCATCCGAGGAAATACTTGGGAAGGCTTTGGTGGGGCGTAGAGACAAGGTACTTATTGCAAGCAAAGTAAATTATATGATGGGGGATGGTCCGAACGACCGGGGATCATCGCGGTTGCATATCCTTCACGAGATTGAAGCCAGTCTGAAACGCCTGGCCACCGACTATATCGATGTTTATTTCATACATGGAATAGATTCCGACACCCCTATAGAGGAAACGCTTTTTACTTTGGATCAGTTGGTGCGAAGTGGCAAGGTGAGATACATAGGTATTTCAAACCATGCGTCCTGGCAGGTGATGAAGGCCCTCGCGATATCGGACTCGCTTGGGTTGCAAAAGTATGCAGTCTATCAGGGCTATTACTCCATCATTGGCCGTGATTACGAATGGGATTTAAAGCCATTGCTAGAAGACCAACGACTTGGACTTATGGTATGGAGTCCATTAGGGTGGGGTAGGCTTACAGGAAGGATACGACGAGATCAGCCAGCGAATGAGGGACGCATCGGATCGGGTGGGCACGTGGGAGGCCCAATAGTTCAGGATGAATTTCTTTACACGGTGATTGAAACGCTGGACCAAATTGCCCTTGAAACAGGAAAGACGATTCCGCAGATAGCTATAAACTGGTTGCTTCAAAAAAGGACGGTGACTAATGTTGTAATCGGCGCACGGAATGAAGCACAATTGGTAGAGAACCTCGGATCAATAGGCTGGGCGTTGACTGCCGAACAGGTAGCAAGAATAGATGTAGTGAGTGCGCAACGGCCGCCATATCCTCATTGGATCGATGAACGGTAGTTGATGAGTTAAAAGTTAAAAGTTAAAAGTTAAAAGTTAAAAGTTAAATGTTTCGCTCGAGGATGAGGTGCAACAATATTGGTAGAGAACCGGTGTCAGATAGGAATCGTATTTGGTGTTCTATTTTCAACCTTCTTCTCTTTGGTTAGGGCATCGGTTTTGAACCACCCATCCGCCTAGGGATCGGTGGCATTGCGGAGCG
>CAMLER010000712.1 GCA_946478915.1 uncultured Chryseolinea sp. | reverse complement strand
TTAACCTCGCTGCACAAGCTGGTGTTCGATATTCATTGACCAATCCGCACGCGTATCTTGAAAGTAATCTGCATGGGTTCCTTAATATTCTGGAGGCATGCCGTCACCAGCAAATCAAGCATCTTATCTACGCTTCATCAAGTTCGGTATATGGGGCAAATAAAACCATGCCTTTTTCAGTACATCACAACGTAGATCATCCTATTTCGCTGTATGCTGCTTCTAAAAAATCGAACGAATTGATGGCACATACATATTCCGCGTTGTACAATTTGCCTACAACCGGTTTGAGATTTTTTACAGTGTATGGCCCGTATGGGCGTCCTGACATGGCATTGTTTCTATTCACCAAAGCTATCGTAGAGGGAAAACCAATCGACGTTTTTAACAATGGCAAAATGAAGCGCGATTTTACATATGTTGATGACATCGTCGAAAGCATCTCCAGATTAATCACCAGAGCACCAAAACCTGATTCAAACTGGAGTGGTCTGGCACCCGATCCTGCAAGCAGCTTTGCCCCCTATCGCGTTTATAACATCGGTAACAACAAGCCAGTTGACTTAATGAAGTTTATAGAAATCGTTGAACAAGAGGTCGGGAAGCCAGCCATCAAGAATTTTCTACCGCTGCAAGATGGTGATGTACCGGAAACATACGCCGACGTTACAGACCTTATGCGCGAAATAGATTTCGAACCAGCTACACCCATAGAGGTGGGGGTAGCTAATTTCGTCAATTGGTACAAAGAATATTATAACATTAAGCAATAGTGTGCTCATGGAAAAAGTTGGAATAATCGGCCTTGGTTATGTAGGCCTGCCGTTAGCAGTGGAGTTTGGGAAAGTTCTCGACGTTGTTGGCTTTGATATTAACGAAGACCGAATAAAAGAACTTGCGAGGGGATACGACAGAACACGCGAGGTTGAGCCTGAAGAATTGAAATCTTCGATAATGCTGAAATTTGCATCGCGCATTGAGGAGATAAAAGACCGAAATTATTTTATCGTTACTGTACCTACGCCAATCGACGAGTTTAAAAACCCGGATCTAAAGCCTTTGGAGTCTGCAAGCAAAACAGTTGGCAGCGTCTTGAAAAAGGGTGACATCGTAATTTATGAGTCAACCGTGTACCCGGGGTGCACGGAGGAAGTTTGTGTCCCCATTCTTGAAAAAACAAGCGGCCTTGTCTTTAACAAGGATTTTTTCTGTGGCTATTCACCTGAGCGTATTAATCCTGGTGACAAACAGCATCGCGTTACGACCATTAAGAAGGTGACCAGCGGCAGTACCCCCGGGATTGCCGAGAAAGTTGACCAACTCTACAAGAAAATCATTCAGGCAGGCACTCATAAAGCATCCTCGTTAAAAGTGGCCGAAGCAGCAAAAGTTATCGAGAATTCACAACGCGATCTGAACATCGCTTTCGTAAATGAGCTTGCCCTCATCTTCGAAAGAATTGGTATCGATACACATGAAGTGCTTGAAGCAGCGGGAACCAAATGGAATTTCCTGCCTTTCAAGCCGGGTCTTGTGGGCGGCCATTGTATCGGAGTGGACCCCTATTATCTCACGCACAAAGCTGAAAGTATGGGCTATCATCCGGAAGTCATTCTTTCGGGCAGAAGGATAAATGACAACATGGGAATATATGTAGCCAACTGCGTGATCAAGCTCATGGCACAACATGAACTTCCCATCAACAAATCTGATATCTTAATATTAGGAATTACTTTCAAAGAGAATTGTCCAGATATCCGGAACAGCAGGGTAATCGACGTCATAAGAGAACTACAAAGCTTCGGAACAAACATCGATGTGTATGATCCTGAGGCTGATGCTGTGGAAGTAAAACATGAATATGGACTCGATCTCATCAAGGAAGTAAAAAAACAATATCACGCGATCGTACTTGCTGTAGGTCATCAAATTTTTAATACGCTTGATTGGAATGCAATAAAATTCAGCAATTCAGTCATCTACGACGTAAAAGGTATACTTGCAAAAGATAAAATTACAGCGCGACTTTGAGTATGAACAACGGGAAAATTCTGGTTACCGGTGGAGCAGGGTATATCGGCGCACATACCGTGGTCGAGTTGATCGAGGCTGGTTATGACGTAGTGATTGTTGATGATTTGTCGCGGAGCGACAAAACGCTTCTTGATGCCATAGAAAAAGTAACGGGTAAAGCTATCACTTTCCATAAGGGTGATTGCCGGGACAAACGGTTTCTTACACAAGTTTTTCAATCGAGCGGACCAATCACCAGTGTTCTACATTTTGCTGCCTACAAATCTGTCGGTGAATCAGTAGACAAGCCGTTGCTTTACTTCGATAACAATTTAAACTCGCTCATCGCGCTATTGGAGACGATGCTGGAGAATAACGTCACGAATTTTATTTTTTCCTCTTCATGCACGGTTTACGGCCAACCTGATACCATTCCCGTGAATGAGGAAGCACCTTTCAAAAAGGCCGAGTCAGCCTACGGATCAACAAAGCAAATGTGCGAGCATATTCTTGAGGATGTGGCGTCCAAAGGCCTGAAGATTGTTTCTCTTCGGTACTTCAATCCAATCGGAGCACACCCTTCTGCACTGCTGGGTGAAGTGCCTTTGGGTACGCCGAATAATTTGGTACCCTTCATAACACAAACTGCAGCAGGTGTCCGTGAAAGGATCACTGTATTTGGCAATGATTACGACACTCCAGATGGAAGTTGTATCCGGGATTTTATTCACGTCGTAGATCTTGGTATTGCGCACCTTAAAGCAATGGAATAC
>CAMLER010000711.1 GCA_946478915.1 uncultured Chryseolinea sp. | reverse complement strand
AAAAATTTCAGGGTTATAGGTGCCCTGTTTTCGCCGCCCCAAATCAGGCAGATAAAATAGATTGGAATGAGCGCCATCTCCCAGAAAACATAGAACAGGAATCCATCCAATGCAGTAAACACACCTACTAACGCCATTTGCATTAATAGGATCAATCCATAAAAGTTTACCGGCTTCTCTCTTTCACTGATGGCAGACGAGAGAATTATAAAAGGAATGAGGCCCGTGGTCAACAAGACCAGCAACAAACTAATTCCATCGATCCCGATGCTAAAGCTTATACCGAGTGTAGGTATCCACGGCAAATTTAGTAAGAAGTCAAAACCACCTGATGTGTTAAACTGAAACGCGACAAAAAGCGCGGCAGTAAATTCCACAACGGACCCTATGAACGCAATCCACTTCGCAAATGCGGGCCGGAACATAAAGATCCCAAGGGCAAGTATCAAGGGCCATATAATCAGGAACAACGTCATCATAGCTTCACGGCGGTAATGGTTAACAATACGACGATGCTTATTACCATTACAAAGATGTAGAATCCAATACCGCCAGTTTGAATTCGCCGGAAAATCTGACTTGCGCCTGTGATAGTGTGTCCAATCGTATTGACCATACCGTCGATGGCGAACGTTTCAATTACCTTATCTGAAAACTTGGAAAGTTTAAACAATGATTGCACAATGAGCTGATCATAAATTTCATCGACATAATATTTCCGATACAGGACCTTTGTTAGACCAGAAAGTTTCGCATCTTCTGCAGGTACCCGTCTCCCTCTGAGGAATCTTACATATGCAAAGACAATGACAAGAATGGAGAGACTGATTACCGTGCCCATAAGCAGATATTCCGTTGAATGGCTTAGATCGTGACCCGATGCCGAAAATGCAGAATCGAAAACCGGACTCAGGTATCCGGTGAGCCATGCGTTTCCAAAAAGTGCTGCCGGTACATTCATAAAGCCGCCCGCCAGTGACAAGGCTGCCAGAACCATCAACGGTACAGCCATACTTTTAGGTGCTTCATGCACGTGGTGGCCAGCAGATGCAGTCTCAAAACGGCTGGTACCGAAGAATACAAGAATAAGGAGTCTGAACATGTACAACACTGTGAGCAACGAAGCGATCAACGCCACCGCCCATACGGCAGGGCTATACGCAAAAGCTGCTGCCAATATTTCGTCCTTGGAGAAAAACCCCGCGAATGGTGGAATCCCAGATATTGCCAGCACTGCAATAAGGAACGTTAAATAGGTTATAGGAAGGTCTTTTTTCAAGCCACCCATCCTGCGAATGTCTTGTTCGTTCTGCAAGGCATGAATGACACTACCTGCGCCAAGAAATAGCAAGGCTTTAAAAAATGCGTGCGTTGCCATGTGAAAGATGCCCGTCGAAAAAGCTCCCAAACCAAGTGCTACGAACATGAGACCAAGCTGACTTACGGTAGAATAAGCCAATACCTTCTTTATATCGTTCTGTTGTACGGCGATAGTTGCCGCGAATAATGCGGTCGCTAGTCCGACGATCAATACGAGCTGCATCGAGAAAGGCGAAAGCGTGTATAACAGATTATTTCGTGCCACCATGTAAACACCGGCAGTCACCATGGTCGCAGCGTGTATCAGAGCGGATACGGGTGTCGGACCCGCCATTGCATCAGGCAGCCATGTGTATAGCGGAATTTGAGCACTCTTACCCATCGCACCAATGAAAAGTAATACGGTGATCCAGGTAATCGTTGCCGTGTCAGTCGATGAAGGATTTGAAAATACGACACTGTATTCGACACTACCATAATTGATAAAAATGAGAATGATGCCAAGCAGCAGGCCCAGATCACCAATCCTGTTCATAATAAATGCCTTATTAGCCGCAGCGTTATATTCATGATTTTTGAACCAGAAACCGATGAGCAGATATGAGCAAAGTCCGACGCCCTCCCACCCGACAAACATAAACAGGTAGTTAGAGCCGAGGACAAGCAACAACATGAAAAACACAAAGAGATTGAGATAGGAAAAAAATCTGTTAAACCCCGAATCATCATGCATATAGCCGATTGAATAAACATGTATCAAAAAACCGACACCTGTTATGATGAGAAGCATAATGGATGAAAGCGGATCGAGCAAAAAAGAAATGCTGGATGAAAAGTTACCCGTTGTGATCCAACTACCTATCGTTGCTGTAACTTCACGGCTATCCGCAGGGATTCCTAATAAATAAATGAAGGTGATGACAGATAATAAGAATGAGAGAAGAATCGTGCCGCAAGCTACATAGGATGCAACCTTATGCGATAGCTTATGAACATTTAACGCAATAATTAAGAAACCAAGCAATGGTAGCAAAGGAACAAAGAAAAGGATCAACTGAATGTTTACCATTTTAATCTATTCAATATATTAATATCAGTTGTTCTCGTGTTGCGATAAGTCATTACAAGAATAGCTAATCCGACTGCGACCTCGGCGGCGGCTACGGCCATGATAAAAAATACGAACACCTGGCCGGCCGAATCGTTAAGAAAATTCGAAAATGCCACCATCACAAGGTTTACAGCATTTAGCATCAATTCGATGCACATAAAAATAATGATCGCATTACGTCGGTAAAGCACGCCCAACACACCAATACTGAATAATACTGCACTAAGCCACAAATAATATTCTATCGGAATCATTTCAGTTATTCACATTATTTTTCCTGTCTGATTTAGCGAGCATCACTGACCCAACCATAGCAGCCAGCAACAACACTGATGCAATTTCAAATGGAAGCAAAAAATCTGTA
>CAMLER010000710.1 GCA_946478915.1 uncultured Chryseolinea sp. | reverse complement strand
TCCTGCGGTCAATGCCATCATGGTGCTCCCAACTAACGCCATTTCGTTTGCTGCTGACACCACGACAGAGACACCCAAAACATCCGCGAATATTTGCGGCCATGCATTGATGTTCACTCCACCACCGCCCATTCTTATTTCCTTCACCTGAAGATCATTTTCATTCAACGCCTCATAGAGATATCGCATCGAATAAGCAACGCCTTCCAGCACAGAGCGGGTAAAGTCGATTGGCGTATGGTCGCGCCGGATACCAAAGAATACGCCCGAAGCATAGGGGCCCGTTTTTGAATCCCGCTCCCCAGTCAAATAGGGTAAAGAAAACAGTGGAGGCTCATGGGTGATCTTGCGTAATTCTTCTGATTGCACCTCAACGTTAAAGAGGTTTTTCTGCATCCAATCTAACGGCAGTGCAGCGTTATTAAGGGCTCCGCCATTTATAAATAGTCCCCTTTTTAGCGGATAAGGCTGTAGGCGTTTGTTTTCATTCTGGTCAAGCGCTGGTCGCTCGCCAGGGACACGTAGCATGGCCGTTGTGCCAAGATTTATGATGCCAACATCTTCTTGCAGACCACTAAGTCCGACAGCTAGTGCAGCACCGTCGTAAAGTCCGAGCAATACTTGTACATTTTCATTCAGTCCCCACGCGTCACACCATTGTTTTTTTAGGGGCGCCGTATAAGTCGGACCTTCCTCGACCTTGGGAAACTGTTTTCGTGAAAGATTAAGTCTCGAAAGCAGTTCTGCATCCCACTGAAAATCATGCATGTTAAGAAGCTGCGTGGAGCCAGCCGTACTCATGTCACTGACCCATTCTCCTGTAAGCCATTCAAACAAAAACGATTTGCTGTCAGAGAAATATTTTGCCTGTTTGAACAGTGAAGTCTTTTGCCTCAAAAAATAATATAGTCGCGGCAACACATACTGAACAATAAGCGGACAACCCGTTTTTCCATAAATGTCAATGTCGGCGAACTCACTGATGAATTCAGAGAAAACTTCCTGCGAACGGATATCTGTCAAAAGTGTGATCTGAGTAATTGGTCGTCTGTTTTCATCCAGCATCATCATGCCAAAATGATACGTGGATAAAACGACGAAGGCCACCTGATCTCTATCGACATCTTCTAACAGCCGAGTGCACATTTGTGTCAACAGATTAGTCACTTCGTTCGGGTTATGCTCCGCCGCACCCGGTTCACTGCTGTAGGTAATCAAAGGATTTGAAACCACTGAAAGGATATTGCCCAGTTCATCAACCAAGCCCACCTTTAAGTTAGTTGTACCGAGATCGATTGCCAGTGTCAATGTCATTTGTTATCGACGGTTTTTCAACACTTCGGGATTTGCTAATTCTCCTCCTGTACCGTTGTTCTGAAAGACGGAAACCATATCATCAACACAAGTTTGCCCCATGCCATGTAACGACTCCCATGAGTATCCGCCAAGGTGCGGAGTGATGATAGTGTTGTTCAACTTCGCAAGGCGATGATTACCATCGATGGGTTCTCCTTCCACCACATCTGTCGCATAAGCGCCTAACGGACCATGTTGTAGCGCGTCATACAAATCATCTTCAACCACCAGTTCACCTCGACACGTATTTACAATTACGCTGCCTTTTTGCATAGCTTCAAATTGTGCTTTGCCTAACATCCGCTTTGTTTCGCTGGTCAGTGGACAATGGAAATGGATTGCATTAGATCTGGTGATCAATTCTTCTAAAGATACCTCAGTAGTATTAAATTGTTTGAACCTTTCTTTATCAATATATGGATCGCAGGCAATCACGTTGGCATGAAAGCCGTTTGATAGAATTTCTGCAGAACGAGAACCGATATTTCCAAGGCCAATAATACCGATCGTCTTTCCCCGAAGTTCCATGCCTACCATGTGAGAACGGCTCGCCCACTGACTGCTTCTTACAGCCTGCGATCCTTGAGCAATAAGCCTTGATGCAGCCATCAGCAAACCTACCGCATATTCTGCAACAGCCTCTCTCTCCACAATTCCCTTCACCCTCGAAACCTGAATACCCAGCTCCGTTGCTGCCACGAGATCTACATTGTCGCACCCGATGCCATGCCTGGCCAACAATTTAAGTTTCGTGCACTGCTCTAATGTCTTTCGTAGAAACTTTGGTGTCACACTGGCGATGATACCATCTGAATCTTTAATTTTTTCCGCTAATGCATCAGCATCAATGTCGGCCGGAACCGTCACATGTCTCAATTCTGCAAATTTTTCAAGCGTGCTGATATGTTCTTTAAAATGCTTTCCGAATGTACTGGAGTTAACAATTGAAATAAGTGGTTTCTTCATTTATCCTGATTTAAACGTATGTGCCCGGCTTAACAAGTCTTGTGATGTAGACCTAAAAATAATGGAAGGTATTTAATACAGCGCATACCTGTCTCAAAAAGATGATTTACCTTTTATATAAATCACTTATTAGGGTCGAGTGCCGTTGCGTAAGTTGAAGAAATGCCAGGTAAATCTGTCCGCGCCATGACAAAGTCGTTTGTACTTTTCACCTTTATACTCATTATTTTCACACAATGCACAACTCCAGGCGGAAAGCCGGATGATATGCTTACGTATGCTTCTGCACACAAGAACCACCTTCAACTGAGTGTCTTCATCACCACCCAGGCGGTAAACCAATATCTTTCAACCGAGGCAGGACGTCGCGAGGCTGTTTCTCTCATGCGCGCGAATGGTATTACGAAAGCCTATCTCGAAGTGTATCGATCAACGGTTGCCCTACCCGAGCTGTTACGAACGGCTACCGATTATCTTAAGAAAG
>CAMLER010000709.1 GCA_946478915.1 uncultured Chryseolinea sp. | reverse complement strand
TTTCAAAATAATTTATCGTTAACCCAGCTCTGTTTTTAAAGAACGAAAGATCAGTTCCAATTTCCATCAGGGCTTCGGGTCTCCTGATTGTCGTTGAAGAAAAGGCTTGTTCCGTGAAGGCGTGACCCGTTCCCAGCCCGGATTCTACCGCTGGTGAAAAAATCATTTTTCCACCCGAAGGCCTCGCTGAAAAGAAATGCTGCAGTGAATGAATGAGTCGGCTTTTCATTATCATCAGGAATGCTGCTTTCAAAATCTTTTCTCAGCGTATAGTTCGCAAATAAAAAGTCGCGAAAGCCCAAATGGATGCTAGACAAATAATACTTATCGTGATACGATGTAGCGTGGTATCCGTAGTTTGAAAAGCGTTCTCGCTCATAGGACAAGTACTGCATTCCGAGGACTGTGGAAAGCGAAAATGAGCGTCCCAGGTTCGGTTCGATTGTGGCGAATATATTTACCAGCGATCGGCTTTGTTCCGAATCTAACTGAGTTTTGTTTCCATTGTTCAAACTTTGATCTGAATCAGAAAATCTGCCGAGCGAACCTTGTGAAGAAAAAGTTAGCCACCGGAGGGGTTGATATTTTAACATAAGATTCCCCTGGGTAAAAGCGCTTTCATTTCTTGTTTCACTGCTGGAAAAAATGATGCTATCAGAAACGTAATAATAGCTGCTGTCTATTTCGTTGTAAATGGTGTCGGTAATTATTCGTGCGGATGACCTGACGGAGGAGGACGACCTATTGTAAATTTTGTCGACGATGAGTCTGGCGCTGAATTTAGAATTGAGATTGAACCCGGTGTTGATTTTAATGTTGTGAGATTTATCGTTGCGAGAAAATATAGGGCGGTAGGTGTAAGATATTCTTGCGTCTATTTTTCCAAAGTCCTGCATGTATGCAACTGCATTTGAGAAATATGATTGGGACAAACTGCTTGTTCCCAGTTTTGCCGGAGCCGATATTAATGACGAGTTTACCTCGAAGCTCGGTTTCAGATATCCCTCACCGGTCCTGCTTCGTATAAGGAAAGCGCCGCCGGCAGCATCGATTCCGTACCACACAGAAGCGTTGCGACTCAATACAGAAAGCTGTTCATAGTCGAACGCATCCATATTATAAAGATTGAGAGAGGATTGAACATATGACAGTCCGTCGATCATGAGGAGTGCGTTCTGCCGGATCGTTGCAAACGGAGCAATCGGACTTATCCCAGTATTTGGAACGCGTCCGCGAAGGGTATTCAACACGCTCAATCCGTAGGATAGTCGTAACGTTGCAGAGTCTTCAACCGTAGCGATGTAGGTTCCAATCGACTTAATTTTCTGTGACGGAAAGTTAGGCATGAGCCTGATTTCTTTCCTGTCCAATGAATCATGCTGTACCTGGGTCACGTGTTGTAGCGAGTAACAATGTTGGCTAAGCAGAATCAACAATGAAACAACGGGCAGGATACAATTTTGCATAAACGATTAAAAAACAAGTTGGCCCCGACGAAAAAATAGGTTTGATCTGCCTGAGCGCACTACTATTAACTATAATACATAATTTGCGGGGAAGGTGACCGCTCATGTTCTCAGCAACACCTATCATTAAAACTTGAAACATGAATCTCTATACGCTTTTCATTATTGGACTTGGAGGATTTATCGGAAGTATCCTTCGGTATCTGACGGTTCGTCTGGTTGACAGCAAACTAAATACTTTGTTTCCGTTTGGAACGCTGACCGTGAATATCGTTGGATCGTTCCTCCTCGGACTGGTTTTTATGCTTGCCACCCGCAAGGCGGGATTATCTGAAAATGCAAGACTGTTTTTAGGGGTAGGATTTTGTGGAGGGTTCACAACTTTCTCAGCATTTGCCATGGAGAATTTTAGTCTCTTAGAGCAAAAACTGATGGGCACCGCGCTTTTGTATATTATTATTAGTGTGGTGATTGGAATTTCAGCTCTTGCAGCCGGAATTTGGGCCAGTCGATTCGTATAAAACCTTTGTTAAATGCTTAAAAGGTTGCTACTTTTGTCGCCCTCAGAATTCTAAAGAATACTGCCCAGGTGGTGAAATTGGTAGACACGCTACTTTGAGGGGGTAGTGCCTTTACCGGTGTGCTGGTTCGAGTCCAGTCCTGGGCACTGTTAAGTTCAAGGTTTAAAGTTCAAGGTTTAAGGTTTCGATAACTTGAAAATTTGAACCTTGAACTTTAAACTAATAGGCCGAAGTGGTGAAATTGGTAGACACGCACGTTTCAGGGGCGTGTGGCGCAAGCTGTGCGGGTTCGAGTCCCGCCTTCGGCACTTGTTACTTTGATACAGAAGGCTCCCTGAGCTACGCCTTCTTCTTCAAACGCTTTACTTCTGACTGCAGGTTCAACACCGTATGGGCGAGGTGATCGAAAGAAACCGAACTGTTTTGCACATCCGGGAATTGATTAGAGAAAAAAGCCTTTGCACTCCATACTTCCAGGATGTCGGCTGCTTCTACTGAATATGGTTCATATTGTCTGTTATCAGAAACCAACAGAAGTTTTCCATCCGGCTCACTGAAATTAAAAACCCTCTTGAAGACTATCCCATCTTGTTTGGTCACAAGCACATAAAGCTTTCCATTCTTTATGGCGCCGATGTTCTCCACATATTCACCGAAAATGATGCTTCCAGGCTGAAGCGGCAACATAGAATCTCCCTGTATCTCGAATGCCCTGTAGGTTTTATTTTTCGGCAAGACAGGCATACTAATTTTGGGAAGGTCCTTTACAAATTCCGGATCCTGATAGCCTGACAAATACCCTGCGGAAGCTTTGTATGAGA
>CAMLER010000708.1 GCA_946478915.1 uncultured Chryseolinea sp. | reverse complement strand
CCAATTATTCCCATCTTCCTCATCAAAAACGTTGCATTCATTTTCGTTGCTACGCCTGGCTTGATCTTATAATCAAATGATAGTTGATCATTTTCGATATTGGCCTCAAAACAATAATTGCGGATGTGATTTGGATATTCGGCTTCGAGTTCTCCCAAAACAATATCATGTGTGGCAATCATGGCCAGGCAGGGATGAGGCAGGAGTTGTTTGAGCAATGCTATAGAGCCGGATTGTTTATCCGTTGAGTTCGTTCCTTTAAGAATTTCGTCAAGAAGAATGAATAAAGGCTTATCACTTCTAAGCTCATCCATAATTGTCTTCAGCCGATCAAGTTCAGCGTAAAAATATGACTGATGATCCTTTAACGAATCCGCGGTCCGCATACCGGTTCTGAGATTGATAATCGGACACGAATATTCGCTTGCAAAAACGGGCGCACCCGTCAATGCCAGTACAAGATTCACACCTGATGTACGGAGAAAAGTGCTCTTTCCAGCCATGTTAGCCCCCGTGATGATCAACACAGATTGTCCGTTACCAACGTGAATGTCATTTGGTACACACTCATCAATCGACAGCATCGGATGACCGAGAGCTTTTGCCTTTATCGTCAGATCAACATTAATCTTTGGATAGATGTACGATGGATGATTAAATGCAAATGTCCCAAAACTTCCCAGCACTTCAGTTTCGTCAATCACATCCAGCCATGCTTTCAGTTGACCTGCATTCTCATGCTTCCATTTCTCCAACCGATAAACACATTGCAAGTCATACAACAATAAACTATTGACGACAATATTCGTCAATAAATTAAGTCTTGCGTTGAGATAACTGACAAGTGACGCAAGGTGTTTAACTTTTACATCAGCCTCCCGAGCCTTCACACTTAGATTTTTAAGGACAGTAGAACCGAATTCTTCCTTTTGAAAATAGTGTAACAGTCTGGCAAATTTCTCCAGAATATTTTTTTTCCGGCTGATCTGCTCATGAAACAACCCTATTTTTCCCATGTGCCAACCCAGCATTATCCATTGCGTGAGAACTAATACAACCGCGAAGGGCTTTGCCTGATCAAAGAAAAATGAAGCGACGACGGCGGCAATAGTTACGATAGGTATGACTATAAGTACAACCTTGAATTTTTTTGAATTGTAAATAAACAATGGCTGCTTTGCCCATCTGATCAATTCGTCGCGATCATTAGGCAATTCTCCGATCTCCATTCCTGAAGCCTGAAAATGTTGGCGGAAATCTGTTCTTGAAGCAACCTCGCGAATGGCATCCTGTTCGGCGTAAATCGCATCCGCGGAATTCAACGGTTGGCTTAAGCGCTCGGCCATATACGCTTTTCCATGAAATGTGTTGCACCGGTTAATAGCTTGAAAAAGGGAACCGTCTCCAAAAATGTCAAGGTCGTGCGTATAGGGATGATGTGGGTCGATGAATTCATGACCGGGTGAAAAATCTGAATGGTCACCATCAAGGGATCGTTCCTCCAGGCGATTTAATCTTACCAGATTTTCAAGGTGGACTTTCCTGTCGAAAAGTGCGCTGTGCCTGGCAACAAGAAAAATAAAGAGTGCAAGTGTCGCGGCAACGCCATATAGAAACAACAGGTTAGAAAAAGAAAAATACACACAAACAAGAAAGATGATGGCCGCGCCTAACCTTAGATTGGAAACAAGGTTTATATTCTTTCTTGCCTCCTCAAGGGTATGTTCAAAACTAATTTTTCGTTTTTGATAAAACGTTCTGAGTTCAACGGAAGTCATTGCGCCGGTAATTAAAGAAATGTTTCAATAATTCTAATAACTTCCTCCAACTGCTGTTGATCCGTTTCATCAAAATCATTTATTAAATCACTGTCGATGTCTAGCACCAGAGCCACTTCATCACCTTTAAAGGCGGGTAACACAATTTCCGATTTGGATGCAGAACTGCAAGCGATATGTCCTGGGAACCTCTCAACGTCCGGGACAAGAATAACCTTTTTTTCTTTGCAGGCCGTGCCGCATACTCCCTTTCCAATATCTATACGCGTACAGGCGATAGGTCCCTGGTATGGACCAAGAACCAGTTGGTTATCTTTTACAAGGTAAAATCCCACCCAAAAAAAACCCATCGCTTGCTTAAGGGCCCCTGCAACATTGGCCAGGTTGGCAATAAGGTCGGTTTCTCCCTCAATGAGCGATTTTATTTGAGGCAACAGTACTTTGTACCGTTCCTTTTTATTCGTCGAGTTAGAAACAAAAAGTTCTTCAGCCATTACACAAGTTTTTCAAGGTCCTTTCGCGTTCGTTCATTTTCAATGTTACCGGTGTTAATAGTTGAATCCGGTTCAAATAGCAATACATGAACCTCGTCATCGGCAACAGGTCTGTGTTCTATTCCACGCGGTACAATAATAAATTCTCCCGGGTCTACCTCAACTGTTTTTTCACGAAATTCCATTTTTAATTTTCCCTTTACCACCAAGAAGAGTTCATCTTCATTTTCGTGGTGGTGCCAGATAAATTCGCCTTTCAGCTTAACAGCTTTAACTTGCTGTCCGTTAAGCTCGCCGATGATCTTCGGGTTGTAAAAATCATCGAACTCTGCAAATTTATCGGAAATATTTACCTTATTCATGGCGTTTAATTTTGGGGCCCGGCGCGCATGGTGTCACCGGAAGAAAGAGAGTTCTATATAACCATAATGAAACGAATCGGAATCGCTTTGGTTAGTGACTTCGACGAAAAGATGCATACGCATCTCTCGATGAACGAATCGATACGTCACTGCAAGCCACATTTATCCTTTGAGTTAGAAG
>CAMLER010000707.1 GCA_946478915.1 uncultured Chryseolinea sp. | reverse complement strand
AAGCCATCGGCTTACAACCAATTTGCTTTTTCAGGAAAGACAAATCAGAACGTGGGCTTGTATGCTAATTATACAGTCGAAAATATAACTCTCTTTGGTGAAATTGTGCGTTCGATAAATGGTGGCTACGGTGCAACGGGTGGGGTACTAGCTTCAGTAGCGCCAAAATTAGACGCAGCGATTCTGTTCCGGAAATATGACAGAAATTTCTATTCATTTTATTCAAGTGGGTTCGGAGAAGGGAGCAGCGCGCAGAACGAGACGGGTGTGTATTGGGGATGGAAATATACATTGAGCCGAAAGTATGGCTTTTCAGGTTACATGGATTATTTCAAATTCCCCTGGTTGCGATTTCGCGCGTATGCGCCCTCAACCGGATATGAATGGCTTTTTCGTTTTAGCTGGGACCCAAGTCGAAAAGTGAAAGTTGCCCTGCAAGTCCGTGAGGAGTCGAAGATTAGAAATGTAGAAGATAAAAATGCAAACCAGTACCAAACTGCGGTTGGAAAAAAGAATAATTATTGGATCACTTTTGATTATTCATCTCACACCATGCTGCGTTTAAAGAGTCGCGCCCAGTTCAGCACTTTTTCAATCAATCAAAAAACCACACATGGTTTTGCATTGGTGCAGGATCTTATTGCAGATTTTGGAAAATTGAAGATCACTATGCGTTACGGTTTGTTCGACACGGAAGACTACGACAATCGACAATACGTTTATGAGAATGATGTTTGGCTTGCGTATTCGATGCCAGCGTACGCCGATGCAGGAGTGCGAAAAATCGCAATCATAGGATACAAGATTTCAAAACACATTGGCGTTTGGATTCGCTATGCACACATGAGGTATAAAGATCAGGAGGCGATCGGAACGAGTGTTGACCGCATTGATGGAAATATAAGGAACGATATAAAGGCCCAGGTGGTTATACGGTTCTAGGAACGAAGGTGATAATTGTGGTGAGTGAGTGATGGATGAAACGGTGTTACCAGTTAAACTACATACGAATACGGCTTGTTCAGATACTGGAGTTCCGCTAGTTTTTACGATTCAAATTGCGTACACTTAAATGATAAAATACTATAGTGAATGCACGCCTTTAATCAAATAACACCTGAGATTGTTGTGGTGATGTGCATAGGAGGAATTGCGTTTATACTCATCCTGAAAGCTATTTTCAAAAACGATAAGTAAGTTTTTCTCTCAATAAGAAAAATATGGGCGATACCGCACCGACTAACTACGGTTATACTCGGTGGGCAGGTTTCATTATTTACAGATCCTGCTGTTATTTGAAATCTATAATAATCGCTTATGAAACGGAATTTGTTGTTCATTGTCACCATTCTTTTGGCATCCCAGGTTGTATCAGGTCAGACCACAAAAAAAGTTTTGGATTTGCCTGAGTTTAAGGGCATTTATGTAAACTCGAACTATACCGTTTACCTTAAACAGACCAATAAGCAGGAAGTAACTGTCGAAGCTTTGACGGAGATTTTTGCTGTTACCGAAATTAAGGTTGAGAACGGGATACTCATGGTGAATGTTGAGCGTAAGCCTGAAAATCCGAACAAAAGTCTCTGGCAAAAAATAGATGATATCAAGCTTAATCCAACCATGAAGCTATACGTCAGTGTAAAGAACCTGAATGATCTTCAGGTTAACGGCAATGGAAAAATCATTTCGGAGAATTCTATCGCGGCAGACCACATAGCATTGGGCGTGTCAGGAGCAGGTAGCCTGGATGTGGATATAAAGGGGAACACGGTAAAAGCCGAATTAAGCGGAACCGGATCGATGGTCGTAAAAGGGTATGCCACATCAATGGAT
This sequence comes from uncultured Chryseolinea sp., assembly GCA_946478915.1. The sequence continues at coordinate 990 of CAMLER010000707.1, read as the reverse complement.
GCGTTTGTCAGTGGCTCTGGCACAATCAACGGCTTCAATTGCGCTCTTGAGACAGCGAAAGCGAAGGTAAGCGGACCCGGTCTATGCCAGTTGAACGTTTCGAACAATATCGACGCTATGGTACTGGGTAACGGGCAGGTTAAGCACAAGGGAAACACGAAATCCGCACAGAAGAAAATCTACGGTTCCGGTACGATCGAGCGGGCTTACTAAACCCAAAACCCAGCATTTAGCAAATTTTGGACGGTAAATGCGCCTAAATCAGGCCAAAAAGCACGAAAGTGCAAGTTTTAGCATTTAGTCAAATTTTCTTATTACTTTTAAATGTTGATTGTCATTCTTTACTGAGTCCCTCTCACCCGTCATTACGAGTAGTCGTCCAGCCAAGTTTGTCAGTTGGCACAAATTAAATTTTCTCATTTACTTATTCTACCAATGAACATTTATGTTGCCAATATCCCTTTTAAGGCATCCGAACAGGAATTGAAGGGATTATTCGAAGAGTATGGCGAAGTTTCATCCGCCAAAATTGTTATGGACAAAGTTACGCAACGCAGCCGCGGTTTCGGATTTATTGAAATGTCGGATGACGCAAGTGCCCGTCAAGCTATCACTAGTTTAAACGGTTTCAATTTCCTGGGTAAGACCCTGGTTGTAAATGAAGCACGGCCCAAAACTGACGCTCCTCGCGGAGGTGGTGGCGGGTATCGAAGTGGTGGCGGCGGTGGTGGATTCAACCGGAATTCGGGCAACGAATATTAAACATCGGCTGATATTGTCCCGCTTAATAGAGAAAACTGTCCCCGCGGACAGTTTTTTTTTGAGCGACATTTTGCTTCCCCAAGAACAAAAGGCATAAAACGGTTGATCCTTACGAAGGATTTTTGTAAACTTTGTATCTCACCAACCATTTTCGCCATGAGTGTACTTTCCAACGTGGAAGCGTGGGGCAACAGTCATCGCCCTGGTTTTCTGGATATCTTTCGCATT
>CAMLER010000706.1 GCA_946478915.1 uncultured Chryseolinea sp. | reverse complement strand
AGTAAAAAGCTGGCAATGCCCAGCCAACCAACTTCGTTGTTCGTGTATTCCGCAAAAGATGAAAACTACGACCGTAATACAGGTGCTGTTAAGAATGGCAACCTTAGGTATGTCGTATACATTCCATGGGCAACGGCTGAAAGCACGGGACTTCCACTGAAGCCTGAAGCGCCGGGCATGCCATGGATCATGGATCCCGGAACGCATCGAGCGCATATCATGATCACACCGCCCGCGGTAGATCACTAACTGTGGGATTAGATAAATTCTGTCCGACTAGAATAGCGAGTGCGCAAGAACGGCGAGCGCATTATGCAGAATAACGGCGCAGTTTAAAAAATAGATCACTGGGTTGAAGGGATAGACTTTTAAAGGTCGCGACCAGCCTTGTTCAGCGGCCAATCGCCCAGCCGGTATCTGGTGACAACTCATCATTTTTTTTCTTTGACGCGGCGCGTTTGGAAACATGCTGCCTTCCTATGATCATATCAATCTTGCGCTGGATTGCATCGATATCTGCTGTAAGGCCTACAGCTTCTCCATCAAAGTGGTTATCACAAGGTCTTTCTGATGCACAAAGCAAATAGTGATAATCCAAACCGCGTTTCACACAAATTTCATGGAAGTAATGCCTAACATATTGATCTGGAAATATTTCTAACAAGGTTGTACCGGATTGGCAGAATACAAGGTTTGAAAGTCCACCTCCATGAACAGCGACAATTAACTCTGCCTCATTAAAAATCTTAATTTGATCCATGATAGGGACTTGAGTAAGGTACAAGATATCAAACCCATGATTTCTCAACATATTGATCAACTCGCCTTCATTTTTTACTCTTCTGTTCCTGGCGGCATCTCCCCTTGCAATATAAATTCTGCGCCCTTGCTTGACCGGCTGGACCTCTCTTACAAAATTCTCATAGAAAAAGTCACAGCTCAATTTTGGCAGATGCTCGCCCTGTCGGACTATTGAGCTTACCAGAAGGGTGTCGGCCTGAACATGATCCTCAACGCTTCCATTAATAATCTTATGCTCTGGAATATTAAGATGACTAAGGTATTCTTTTTGATATAGGTAGCTGTAATTTGGCACGAGGAAATAGTCAATCGAGTCAAACAATCCGCTTGCTTTTACCAGTTCCAGTTTAGCAATTGCATCGAACATCCAATGAAAATAGTATTCTCTCGCTGCTCCGAGGGTTAAGAGGCTGAATACTTTGCCAGCGTACCTCCGCGGTTTGTTGAAACCCTTGGTGTAAAACACAGCATTTTGATTCGCGGGCACAAGGCCGTCTACCCATTGGAAAGACAGGTCATCTATTAACAGATTATCTTCTGTGATTATCGCAAAATTTGTTTTCGTCGTGGGCAAATACTCTCCCGTTTTCTACGGACGCGACAAACGCACTGTCAAATTGAACGTGTAGAGGTGGTTTGCAGTAATTTGAGCAATCAGCGAGAAATTCAACGGGAAGCGCCATGGTTGAGGTGAAGCCGCGGCGTATGTCAACTACACAAACCCCCTGATGGCCCTCACGCAATTTTATGATTCCTACTGGTCTAAACTTTTTGTTTAAGGGGATGTAGTCAAGTCGAAACAGGCGCGCAATACGTTTTACGCGACCGAAGGATCTTTTCAACAGCTTTAACATGATAACTCCAGACTAAACTGTGTTTTATCGCTTTAAACCATCTGAATTACTTGCTTAGCCCGCACATTCCGTAATTTAAGGTAATGCCGGGCGCTGAAATTAAAAGGTATCAGATTAAAAGTAAGTTCCCATACGCCGGAATTACTTCTGAGCACTGGGGATCCAATCCCGTGCTGCAGATCAGGAGGTGTTTCCTGTTAGCGTACGATGCTAATTACCAGTAGCTTTTACCTGTCGATAAAAAAAAGGGCGATTATGTCGCCCAGGTCTTTCCATTTCCTGCTTCGTTCAATGGAACACAACCATTATAGGAGCCCGGTACAGGATTGTATTGAAGCACTTGAGTTGCTCCAACTTCGCTCGTAAAATATCCAAGCATAGTAAGCTCTTTCAAGCTCAAAATAAATGGTCGATCCTCTTCCTTGCTGTTCACTGCCGCGTCGTGAATCTTTTTCACAAAGGCAGTCTGTTGTTCCCCGTCGAGGTCAGTAAAAACATCACCATGTTCCTTTTTAGCCTCTTCATCAAAAGCTTTCAAGCCGCTGAGGAACTTGTCCTGATCCGCTTTGGTGAAGCATTCATTTACCATCTGATCAATAAAGCCAGGAACGCCCACCTCTTTCGCTCCGGGAGTATCCGTCTTTGGAATTATTATTTCTGCGACTTCCGACACCAACGCGCCTTGCTCAGCTGTCAAAAAAACCGGCTTCCAATTAAGCGAGGGCTTTGCAGTACATCCCTTCAATATTCCGAGTATTGCCGGAGCAGAGACCGCTCCTCCCATTATCCAGGCGGTACGTTTTAATGCTTCTCTACGATCCATAGTTATTATTCTTTTTAAATGTTGTTCTTCTTTAATTCACTTACTGCATGATCGACAGCCCGGGCTGTAAATGCCATATAACCCAACGATGGATTTTGACATCCGGCTGACGTCATAAATGAGCCGTCCGTGACGAAAACGTTTTTGCAGGCGTGCACCTGATTCCACTTATTGAGAACCGAAGTCTTAGGATCTTTTCCCATGCGAGCAGTTCCCATTTCGTGAATGCCCAAGCCGATCCCGATTTCCCGATCGAATGTTTGAATGTTTTTGAAGCCAGCAGCATCCAACATTTCTGCTGCATCGTTAGCCATATCCTTCCGCATTTTCAACTCGTTGTCGCGCAAAATCGCATCGAAGG
>CAMLER010000705.1 GCA_946478915.1 uncultured Chryseolinea sp. | reverse complement strand
ATACGTCTGACGAACAATTTTTCCATCCTGGACAATAAATGTATCAGTCGCAAAGGAAAGTTTTACCTTCGGCGCGTCAGCCGTCCAAAGTATATAACCAACATCACCGCTAACAACCGTCTTGTTGAGTTGTAGTGTAGATGAGTCCTTGGGAAAAACAGAAAACGCAAAAACGAAATTTTCCCGGATCTCGCTAAGGCCTTTGAACGTGCGGTCTGGTGTTATCAAAACCGATTCTTCCGTATAATCTTCCATGGTAGCTTCGAGATCATTTGCCTGAAAAGCATCCCAATGATGTTTAAGGACCTGGGAAGTGGTTTCTTCATTGATCGCCGGACCTGACGCCGACTTTTTTTCAGAGCAATTGAATAAGCATAATAGCAGAACAAGAGAGAGTAGTAATGTTTTCATATTGTTGGGTCTGGTAAAGCAACGAAGATAACAAATTCAGAACGACCTCAAAGTTATCTTTACGCTAACGTCAGGCAGACATACCCCATCAGTCCCGCGCAACGCTATGGCTGGTCTTACGAATTCTATAGAAAACATTAACGGCAAGGACTACTGCAAGGGCGATGGAGGTATAAACGATGAACTCGAATTCCGAACCTTGTCTTCTTAAAAACATACCGATCAGCGCCCAGATGACAACCGCGGAGTACCAGTAGGCTTCATAGGTAATAGTGACGTAGAATGCCAATGCAGCAGCGATGAACATCATGATCACTGCCCAGGTTTGTTCTGAAAGAGGACTGCCATCCCATCCAAGCGAGACGAGATAGGCAGAAGTATTCGCTATCGTTGCCACACTTATCCACGCCAAGTAAATTGTAAATGGAAATTTAACCCAGATCTTTTTGGGTTTATCAAGGGCTCCCGCCCGCGTTAGGGTAATGAAAATGATGATCAGGACGAATAGCAGTGCGAGCATAATGACAACCGATAATCCCGGGAGCAGGTAATGCCATGCAAGAATCCAACTGATGTTAAGGATGCAGGATGCACAAAATAAAGGCAGCAGCTTTCGTATGAAAGCATTCGTTCGATCGGTCCACATAACCACGACGCAACCTCCAAGAAAAAAATAGATGACCGACCAGATGGAAAAAGTGATACCTGACGGGGTAAACAAACTGGGGTATCGATCCGAAACTTCGCCCGTGTCAAGACCATTAATAGGAAGCGCATTTGCAAGAACGTTGACGGTGATCATTGCCACAAATAAGATCGCGGCGATCAAAGGTAAAAAGATGCTATTTTTCATGTGACTGGTGGCGGTACATTTAACATTGCCAGTTCGAAATGGTTATGACAGCGGTTTAATAGCCATGATTGCATTCATAAACCCTATGGCATTATAATCGTTGTCTGCATTCTTTAATTTACAGATGTTTTGGCGATAGTCATCATCGGAAAGCAGTTCGCGGATCTTTGATTTGATATCATCAACTGTGTCCGATGCAATACTTCCCCTTAATCCCAGCTTGTGATAAAAAATTCGGGCTGCGTTTCCGCGGGGATCGTATTCGTGGTGAACTGGGTATACCAACATAGGGACTTCAGCGCAGATTGCTTCTTTGATGGAGTTGAGTCCGCCATGGGTGATAAATACGTCAGCTTGTCTCAAGATATCAAGCTGAGGTAATCTTTGGAAAATGTAAAAGTTATCAGCAGTGTGAGAGATCAAGGCATTTGATGCTGCAGAGATAAGAAACATAAACTCACCGCCGGCAGCAATTGTCGCGAGCCTTTGAAAGAATGTAGTGATGGTTTGTTGTTGCTTTGGTGGGACTGTTCCAAAAGAGCAATAGATCAGCTTGAGTTGCTTTTCTTGTTTTGCATTGAGAAGAGATGCCACGTGGTCATTGATCGGTTTTTCTATTAGATCAACTCTTTTATCTGCCACTTGAAAACCCACATAAGTCTGGTTATCTTGAAGAGCGGCGTTTGGGAAATCGAACTCCTTAGGAGCAAGAATAAATTCAGATATACGATCGATGTTAAAGTTCAATAAGTTTTCTTTATATGACAGGTAAAGTTTTGGTATACGATTCTTTTTGATCCTTCGTGCAATGATGTAAGTGTCGTCAAAACCAAACATTGTTATTTTTTGCTTCCATATCTTCTTTAGCTTATACCACCTGGACTTATGAATCGCGTTTAAGATTTGCTGGTTCTCACTCGGCAGCGCATCACTGTTTAGAGGAGGGCGATCAATGGTTATTTGCGTGGGGAGCATTGTATTAGCAATCCCCGTTTTGATTCCCCTGTTTTTTATATGTGGAAATAAAACAAGAAAATCCGTGCACTGCATTCTATCGATAAATATAAGAGAAGGTTTAAGCTCTTCGAGCATCCAGTACAGGTCAACCTCGCGGTCGCTGAATACCCTGTCCGTTATGCGGTCCCGCAGTGCCCGGAAATAGATATTCTTTTTTTTCTCGACCGTGTTGATCCACTTTTCGAGACCTGTGCCAAAGGGGTAGCTTTTTAAGAGATAGAACTTGCAACCTTGTGCGACGATGTAGTCACGGAAAAACCCTGAGCCCGCGAACCAGACTTCGTAGTTATTTTCTTCCAGAATCCTGGCGGGTTTGAGAAAGGCATTAATATGACCAAAGCCGTGGTAAAAAAGAAAGATAGCGCGCTGCTTCATTGCTGAATGTACAGTGGCTTGTAAACCATTGCACTGCAACCTTACGAATTCCTGGCGGCTTGAAGAATAATCCGGGTCTAATTCTTACCAGACAATTCCAAAATTCAAAATTTATAATTCACAATTTTAATCGGGAGGGTGTGGTTCCGTCAGAGTCCCTGAGACAGGAGACTCTGCGGAGACCT
>CAMLER010000704.1 GCA_946478915.1 uncultured Chryseolinea sp. | reverse complement strand
ACCCGGCGCCGTCCGCCGCCCGATGCGCCGCGCACATCCCAGGACATGCTGGCCTGCGCGTTCTGCGGCGTGCATGTTCCGCGCAGCGACGCTGTCATGGACGGCGATCGCAGCTATTGCTGCACCGATCACCAAAAACGCGATGTCCAGCTTCATATGCTTCCACAATTTTTTCAACGGGGTTTGTCTTACTGACTGCCACTATTGTGCAGGAATCGGGGATAGCGTTGCGCAGATTTATTATATTACTTTTAATATTCATTGGCTATTTTTGGCCGTTAATTCCATCAAATTAAAGCAATTATGGCGATCCTGGGAAAATTGTTGAAGAAGGGGATCAGGCTTCGCGAAATGCTGGAGGCTGACTACACCTCGCCCTTGGATTTGCAAAAAAATGAGTTGAAGGAATTGTTGATCACGGCAAGTCAAACTGAGTTTGGAAAGTATCACAACTTCGCCGATGTGCTAAACGGCTTCCGGAAGGGCGATAAGGAATTTTATCGCCGTTACGTAAAAAATGTTCCGATCCACACCTATAACCGGATTTACGCCGACTGGTGGAAACTGGCATTAAGAGGGGTAAAGAATGTCTGTTGGCCAGGCCGGGTGAAGTATTTTGCCCTTAGTTCGGGTACTTCAGAGGCTTCGTCAAAATATATTCCAGTAACGAAAGAAATGACGAAAGCGATCCAGAAGACCAGCATTCGCCAGATCCTGACACTCTCCAAATATGATCTCAAACCGGAAATTTTTGAATCGGGTATTCTGATGTTGGGTGGTAGCACGCATCTCAACAAGCGCGGAAGTTTTTTTGAAGGCGATCTAAGTGGCATACAAGCAGCCAGGCTTCCGTTTTGGTTCCAACATTTCTATAAGCCCGGTAAAAAAATTGCAAAGACGAGGAACTGGGATTCAAAGTTGAATGAAATTGCCAAAAAGGCCTGGGAATGGGATATTGGAATTGTAGTAGGTGTACCGGCATGGATTCAGATCCTGATGGAGAAAATCATCAAATACCATAAAATCAAGAATATCCACGAGATTTGGCCCAACCTTGACGTCTATGTACACGGTGGTGTATCATTTGATCCGTACCGAAAAGGTTTTGAAAAACTCCTTGGCCGCCCAATTCATTATATTGAAACTTACCTAGCCTCGGAAGGTTTTATCGCATTTCAGGCGTACCCCAACCGTAGGACTATGCGACTGGTCCTGAACAATGGAATCTTTTACGAGTTTGTGCCTTTTGAAGAAAAAAACTTCAATTCCAGCGGCGAGATTGCTCCGGATGCTGAAACTCTGCTGATCGACGAGGTGGAAGAGGGGAAAGAATACGCGCTGTTGCTTTCGACATGCGCTGGTGCATGGCGCTACTTGATTGGAGATGTAATTAAATTCGTGTCGCTCGAAGAATGCGAGGTAGTTATAACCGGAAGGACCAAACATTTTTTAAGTCTTTGCGGCGAACATTTGTCTGTTGACAATATGAACAAAGCTATCGAGCTTGTGTCGAATGATTTCAATATAAATATTCCTGAATTCGCCGTTGCGGGTATACCACATGAATCTCTGTTCGCTCATCATTGGTTTGTAGGGACCGATCAAAGCATTGATGAAAATTTATTGAAGGAAAAGCTTGATGAACATTTGAAAAAATTAAATGACGACTATGCCGTCGAGAGGAGTGCAGCATTGAAAGAAATTTTTGTAGACGTTTTGCCGGTGAAGACTTTTTATGAGTGGATGGAATCCAAAGGGAAGGTTGGTGGCCAGAACAAGTTTCCACGAGTAATGAAAAATGCGCAACTCGACGATTGGAAAAAATTTCTGGAAAAACATTCTAATGGAAATCATAGCTAAAGGAATCTTTTCTGGTATCGTTCTCGCTTGCCTAATAGGTCCTGTTTTTTTTACGTTGATACAAACCAGCATTGAGCGAGGTTTTTCCAGCGGTGTTTTTGTGGCTGTTGGAATTTCCGTCAGTGATTCGCTTTACATACTCATTTCCTATTTCGGTCTCACAAAGTTTATGGAGGCCACCAACTTCCGCCACTACATGTCATATGGTGGAGGATTGATCCTTTTGCTTTTTGGGTTGTATTATCTTTTTATTAAAAGCCGCAAATTAGCGAGGTATGATCCTCGTAATACAGGTGATGCGAGCGGACTTCGTTTAGCCGCGAAGGGATTTATCATTAACGGTTTAAGTCCGATGGTGCTATTTTTCTGGTTGGCTACCGTGAGCGTTGCAACTTCTCAACTAGGGTATGGATCGTACAAACAAGCTCTACTTTTTTTTGCCTCCATAGTATTAACAGTATTTATAACTGATGTAGTCAAAGCAAAACTGGCAGACAAGCTCCGCGGGCTCATTACACCGAGGGTAATTCGAATCTTGAATATCGTATTGGGATGCGTTATGGTAATCTTTGCGGGCAAGCTTATTTTTTTTCCAGACCAGGCGTAGGTTGGGGTGGTGTGGTAGTAGTAGTAAGTGGTAAGTGGTAAGTAGTGGCAGAACCCTAAGCCTTGAACTTTAAACTTTAAACCTTATTTCTTCAATCCTGCAACACATTAGTAATGAATGTAGACTTTAACAAGAGCCAAATCAGGAAAAAGGCCACTCCCCATTGGAGGTAGATGAAGTAATAATCAGAAGTATCTTTAAACCGTGTTTCCTTGATTTCTGCTTTTTCATACTGGTCGATTTTTGCGAACACCTGTTGAAGTGCCTGGTTATCCGTTGCCCTGAAAAACTGACCGCTCCCAATTTCCGCAATACGTCTCATCGTTGTTTCGTCAACGGTGTTCTCAATCATATTCGGCCGGCCAAAAAAATCTTTTCCAA
>CAMLER010000703.1 GCA_946478915.1 uncultured Chryseolinea sp. | reverse complement strand
CATCGATGGTTGTATCACTTACCGTGATTCCATTTTTGTCTAGCCGACTCTTAAAGGATCATGGTCCAAAAGGGGGTAATGTCTTTATGGTGACACTGCAGAAACTTATTCACGGAAGTTACTCACGCCTGCTCGACAGGGCGCTTAAGCATCCCGTTGCAACAACCATTATCGCCGGGGTGATCTTTTTCGGATCGTTACAGTTGTTTCCGCTGATCGGGTTTGCATTGTTTCCAGCATCTGAAAAGCCGCAGTTCGTTATTAATGCTATAACGCCACTTCAGACAAATCTTGGTAACACGGACGCCGTAGCCCGATACGTAGAAGGCGTTGTAGCCAAAGTGCCGGAAGTTGCCTATTATGCTACAAATGTCGGGAAAGGAAATCCTCGCGTATATTACAACGTAGTTCAGGAAAATGAGCGCAGCGATTTCGCGCAGATCTTCGTGCAGCTCCATGAGGACACATCTCCAAAAGAAAAGATCAATATTATTAATACACTACGCGACGAGTTCAAGACCTATCCCGGCGCAAAAATAGAAGTTAAAAATTTTGAACAGGGACCACCAATTGTTGCACCCGTAGAGATTAGGCTTTTTGGTGACAATCTTGATTCCCTAAGGTTGTATGCCTCTGCAATTGAAACGATGCTGAAAGGCACAGAAGGCACAATGTACGTTAATAACCCGGTAAGCAATTTAAAGAGTGATATTCGTGTCCGGATCAATCAAGAGAAGGCGCGAATGAGCGGGATTAACACTGTGGACATAGACCGAACGGTCAGGCTAGCAGTCGCAGGACTCGACATGGGAAGCTTTTCCGATGCTGAAGGTGAAGATTATAACATATTCCTGACTACTCCTAAGAAAGAAAGGGCAACACTGGCTTCGCTTGATAATCTTTTCGTCAATAACAGAACGGGAGCGCCTGTTCCTCTTGAACAAATTGCATCTCTGAAACTGGAGTCGGCTCCATTAAGCATTAACCACTACAATAAAATGCGTATGGTTTCAGTATCATCTTTTGTGCAAAAAGGATACCTCAACGACCAGGTTATTAATGACGTAACAAAAAAAATGGAGCAGATAAACTTGCCTGAGGGATACCACTTCATGATGGGTGGAGAAGTTGAAGCCAGCAATGAATCGTTCGGCGGTCTCGGCCCTGTCATTATTGTAACCGTATTTATGTTCGTGGCAGTGTTGATATTAATGTTCAAGACTTTTAAGAGTATGCTGATCGTTTTAAGCGTTATTCCACTTGGCATTGTGGGAGCGGCGATAGCGTTATTGATCACTGGAAATCCGTTATCATTTGTTGCAGTGATCGGGTTAATTGCTCTTGCTGGTGTCGAGGTGAAAAACTCAATATTATTGGTGGATTTTACAAATCAATTAAGACTGCAGGGTAAAACCGTGGATGAAGCGATCAGAGAAGCTGGGGAGGTACGTTTCTTACCTATCGTTCTGACGTCGTTGACCGCAATCGGCGGGTTGTTACCCATCGCTATTTCAACAAACCCTCTGATTGCGCCGCTGGCAATTGTCCTTATTGGCGGACTGATCAGTTCGACAATTTTATCGAGAATTGTAACTCCGGTGGTGTACAAGTTAATTCCTCCAAAGGTCTAAGTAGCTAAGTGTCGGAGATGAATTGTGGCCAATGGGTATTTGTGCTTAGTTAACTTGCAAGTAGTAACATTAGCTTAAATTGCACGTCTTCATTTTCCATTTATCAATAAAGCAAACTTGAAAGCTATCGTTTACACGAAGTATGGAGGTCCCGAAGTTTTGGAACTGAAAGAAGTGGAGAAGCCGACTCCAAAGGATGATGAAGTTCTCGTTAAGGTGTATGCTGTTTCAATCAACGATTGGGATTGGTCCCTTGTTGAAGGTTCGCTTTTTGTGAATAGGTTGCTTTTCGGGCTGTTCAAACCCCGCTTCCAGATTGCAGGTTCAGACGTCGCCGGCCGTGTAGAATCTGTTGGTAGGAACGTAAAGCGGTTTAAGGCGGGTGATGAAGTCTTTGGCGACCTAAGTGACAAGTGGGGTGGATTTGCAGAATTTGTGTGTGCACCAGAGAAAATGCTTGAATTAAAATCGCCCGCGATGAGTTTCTGCGAGGCTGCGGCTATACCTCAGGCAGCAATGCTGGCAGTGCAAGGTTTGATCGACAAAGGACAAATTCAGCGAGGTCAAAAACTCTTGATCAACGGAGCGGGTGGGGGTGTTGGAACCTTCGGGATCCAGATTGCAAAACTTTTTGACGCTGAAGTTACCGTTGTTGACAGCGCTCCCAAACTTGCATTCCTGCGATCGATGGGTGCAATCCATGCGATTGATTATAAAGAGGAAGATTTTACCAGGAGCGGCAAACAGTACGATCTTATTCTTGATGCGAAAACGAACCGCCCCATCTTGCATTATTTGCGCGCTTTGACTCCTAATGGTCGCTACGTCACGGTGGGAGGGTCAATGTCACGACTATTTGAGGCACTGCTTTTAGGCCCTTTGATCTCAGTCTTCAGTAGAAAAAAAGTGATCATAGTTGCACTGAAGCCAAACAAGGACTTAGTATATATGAACGAACAGTTCGAAGCTGGCAAAATAAAACCCGTCATCCAGGGACCATATCCGCTCGAGGAAGCACGCGAGGCATTTGAGATTTTTAGCAAGGGGCAGCATGTGGGAAAGATTGTGTTGGAGTGTTGAAGTGCGATGTGTTGATGTTGCGCCAGATCTTAGTGCTCTGGATACTCAGTGAATCTTTGGGTTCGGGCGAACGTCAACACGTCAGCACATCAACACATCAACACATTATTCCGCTCTCAACGCACGGGTCGGATTCTCCG
>CAMLER010000702.1 GCA_946478915.1 uncultured Chryseolinea sp. | reverse complement strand
GTGCATTACCGTAATCAAACCCAAGAAGCTTCGGGAAAGGATTGAGACAAAACTTAAGAAAGCGGTTGAGAAGTATCTAGAGGCTGAATCCTTTGATTCGGAATAAAAATCTCTCCCACCTTGGTGCCAACTATGTAGTTTCCCTCTTTTTCATCGTGCACTTTTGAATCATAACAAATTAACTAGTGCATTATGATGACGAATGAATTATTAACGCGTGACGATTTACACCAATTCCGAACGCAACTGTTAGGCGAACTGAAAGAAGTTCTGGAGAAAACTAAACCATCGCCAAAGCAATGGCTCAAAAGTTCTGAAGTGCGAAAGAAGCTGGGCATCTCTCACGGTACTTTACAAAATCTAAGAATCACTAGGAGCCTCCCGTACACCAAGCTCGGTGGAATTATGTTCTATAGACATGAGGACTTAGAAAAAATTCTAGAAGCTGGGTTGGTTTCCAAAAAATATTGAGCGACGGAAACGGCCAATCAACTTGACAGATTTATTAGTAGCGTAGCTTCCGACGAGCACCTTAAGCCTATACACGTTTCACTATGCGTTGCGTCATCATGCATGAATCACCAACGAATTTCAGCAATGCTATAATGTTACCAGAAGGCTGCTGATGATGCTGTCTCGTATTCGGTCTAAGACGACATATCATGACTAATTGAATCAAATGCAGCAAACAATAAAAGGTGGGACGATTCGGCAATCTGGGAATTGAATGAACCTTTCACCTAGCCTAGATCATCATTCATAAAGCAATCTGTTTCGTATGTGCTTTTCTTTTTAGAAAAAAAGGGTCAGTGCTAGGCAAGGGCTGTTTCAGATGAATGAAACAGCCCGTTAGAACTAGTTTCTGCCAAAATCAATTAGTGTTTTCAGAAGGCGTTGCCAGCAGCTGCAGTTCCCAGGCCAGCGCTACAGCGCTTGCACCGCCATGTTCCAACACAACACTTGCAACACCTGCTGCCGATTCCGTACGAGCCCAATCTCTCTGCCATTCACCCAATACAGCAAGCCAGTTGATAGGTACTACGCCAGCTTGAATCATACGTCTCACAGCCATGTCGTGTGCTTCTTGCGTTACACCACCACAAGCATCGGTAACAACAAATACATCATACCCTTCACTTAATGCCTGAATGGCTGGCATCGCTACGCAGATTTCAGTAAAGAGTCCCGCAAGGATAAGCTGTCTGCGACCGCTCTTCTTTACGATATCAGTAACTTTCGGGTCTTCCCAAGTATTGATAAAAGTGCGATTGATTGGCTTTTGGTCGGGGAACACATCCTGAAGCCCCCTAATTATGTAACCTCCGCGCTCTTCGGTTACTGTAGTAAGAATTGTAGGAACATTGAATACCTTCGCTGTCTTAGCAAGACCTACAACATTATTGATAATCATTGTCGGCTCATGGCTATTCAGGTTGGTAAACTGATATGGCTGATGGTCAATGAGTACCAAGATGCTGTCATCTGGACGAAGCAAAGCGTCCAATCCGAGTTTCGGTTTTTTTTCCATTGTCGTTTATTTTGTTTTGAACTGATAGAGTTTAATAATTCAAAACTGCGACACTGGCAAGGCGAAAAACGATGATAAATGATTTAAAATTCTGATAACAAATATCAATGGGACATTGGCAATAAAAATTCTGTAAAGTCTTCAATCGCTATTTCCGGACATTAATCATTTGGTGAAAAAATAAAGTCTGGTCTGGATGACTTTAATAAATCTTGCAACCAGGTTATGAGGAAACCTAGTTTCGTTCACCAGTGTACTGCACTTTGCATTCTGCCTGGCCAAAGCTGCAGAGCACCTCGTTTCCGAAACAATAGAAAGACAAAATAAATAGCGTATTTTTATAAACCGTGAATTTTTTCCCCCTCCTGATAACAACAACTAATGCACGATAAGCTTATAGACTATATAAATCAACATGCTAACTCCCCACTCAGCGATCAAGAAACTGAGGTGATCAAGCGTATATTTCAGACAAAAAAACTTCGGAAGAGGCAGTACTTTCTTCAAAAGGGTGAAGTCTGCAAATATTATGGGTTTGTAGCCAGAGGCGCGATGAGACAATACAGTGTGGATGAAAAAGGTAACGAACATATTGTACGATTATCAATAGAGAACTGGTGGACGGGTGATCGTGAGAGTTTCACAATGCTTACACCTTCTGTATTTTATATAGACGCGTGGGAAGAAGCCGATTTACTAACAATTACACACGCTGACCTGACAATACTTGATGGAATTCAGGCTTTTGTAGAGATGAAAAGCAAGCTCGATGAAAAGCATGCTTTCGCTTTACAGAAAAGGGTTAATGATAGCATCAGTCTAACTGCGGAGCAGCAATATGAGTCATTAGCTAAATCCTATCCAGAATTTTTACAGCGCTTTCCACAACATATTATTGCATCCTATTTGGGAATTACTAAAGAAACCCTCAGCCGGGTTCGCAACAATGCCGCCAAAAAATAAATCTTCCTTGTTTTATTCCTGTTGACATTTGTCAACAACATTAATTATCCTTTATCATCGTTTTATAAGTTCGCAGCGGAGCAGTTTTGTGTGCGTTGATTCATATTTAACAACGCACCGAACATGCAAAAAGAAATCAGCTTTTCAGGAAAAGGTCAACGCGCGGATATTGGTGAAATTACCATTCATCGTATTTTACCGAATCGTTACGCGGATGCAGTAGGTCCCCTTGTTTTTCTAGATCATTTAGGTCCGGTAATTCTCAACCGGGAAATGAAAGCAGGTACCGGTGCCCATCCGCATAGAGGGATTGCTACACTCACCTACCTTATCAATGGCCAATCCGAGCACTTCGACAGTGC
>CAMLER010000701.1 GCA_946478915.1 uncultured Chryseolinea sp. | reverse complement strand
TATGCCGATCATGGTTTTTCGCAATACCGGGTCAGAATTGAGAAAGATTGCTGCAACGGGGCTGGAAAATCATAGTGGCTGGTGGAACAGTATTTCGGCAGCCGATTTTGATAAAGATGGAGACCCTGATTACATCTTGGGCAATCTTGGGTTGAACAATTACTACAAAATTTCCGATGATCAACCGCTACGGGTATACGCAAAGGACTTTGACGCGAATGGCAGTATTGATGCGATTCTGAGTTGCTATTTTAAGTCAGAGGATGGTGAAATGCGCGAATATCCCACCCACTTTTGGGATGAGTTGAATAGTCAGAGCCCAAAATTCAGAAACCAGTTCAGCAGTTACAAGCAATATGGTGCTACATCCATGGAGCAACTCCTAAAGCCCTATGATACGGCTGGCATGCTTGTACTGCAAGCGAATTATTCGCAATCGAGTTATATTGAAAATTTGGGAAATGGGCGATTTTCGATCCGCGCTTTGCCAAAAGCTGCCCAGGTAGCACCGGTAAATGGTACCGTTATCACGGATGTAAATGGCGACGACTCGCTTGATGTGATTCTTATTGGTAATGATTATGGAAATGAGGTATTCTCCGGCAGATATGATGCAAGTGCGGGTGTTGTACTTATCGGAGATGGAAAAGGAAAATTCTACCCAGTGTCGCACGTTGAAAGTGGTTTTAAGGTGGAAGGCGATGCGAAAGCACTGGCAAAATTGCGCATGACATCAGGCGAGGAATTATTTATCGCTACACAAAACCGTGAAACCTTGCGGGTATTTCAAAGTACCCAGGAAACAAAACCCTCAAGATATTTTCAGCCGCTACCTCTTGACATGCGCGCAGAATTCCATCACGAAGACGGAAAAAAAGAATGGGTTGAATTTTATTATGGTTCAGGATATCTTGCTCAATCGACACGAACTGTATTCGTTCCACCAACCGTTGAAAGAATAATAGTTCGGGATTCGGGAGGAAACGAACGCAACATAGCGTATGATCAATTAGCGATCATCGCTGGTCGTTAAGAGGTTGTAAAATTTAAAATGAGACTCATTTGAAGGGTATTAAATTTTGTCTTGTAAGCATTCTTGCCAGTCTTTTCTTTTTTCAGTGTTCCAAACCGAAAAAGCAATTCACCGAACTTACACCTGAGCAAACCGGTCTGAATTTTCGCAATGACATTTCGGAGACGCAGCATACCAATATTATGACGTACGAGTATACGTACAATGGTGCAGGGGTTGCTGCGGGCGATTTAAATAACGATGGATTGGCAGATTTGTACTTCGCGGGAAATTCAGTGCCGAATAAACTTTTTTTGAACAAGGGGGAATGGCGCTTTGAAGACATAACAGCAATAACTAAAACGGAAGGAAGAAAAGATTGGAGAACAGGGGTAACAATGGCAGACGTGAACGGTGACGGGTGGCTTGATATTTACGTCTGTTATTCGGGCAATGCGCCGGGCGAAGGTTATAATCTGCCTGTCGTTAAAGACTATCCGAATCGGTCAAATCAACTTTTCATTAATAATGGATGCGAACCTGGCGGCGTTCCAACATTTACTGAGAAGGCTAAGGAATTTGGTCTTGACGCAATCGGAACCTTCTCCACTCAAGCGTACTTTTTTGACTATGACCTTGACGGCGATCTCGATATGCTTTTAGTCAATCATGCAAACATGTTCTATGCTGCGTTCTTTAACACTAAGCGATTGCGGAATTTGAGACATCCATACTTTGGAAATAAACTTTACCGAAATAATTCACACAACGCCAACGGTAAACAAGTAATGACATTCGAAGACGTGAGCGATAAAAGCGGTTTTCACGGAAGCGGACTTAACTTTGGACTCAGCGCTGCTATAAGTGATCTGAACTTTGATAATTACCCTGACATCTATGTCACCAACGATTATGAGGAGCAGGATTTCTGCTATATCAACAATCGCGACGGCACGTTCAGGGAGGTGTCACACAAAATTTTCGGACACCTGTCGAAGTTTGGAATGGGATCGGATATCGCTGATATGAACAACGACGGACTTCAGGATATTCTCGTTCTCGACATGCTTCCCGAAGACAACTATCGACAAAAATTATTGAAAGGCCCGGATGAATACGATCGATATTCTATCGCGGTTGATAGCGGTTACCACCATCAATATATGCGCAACACACTTCAGCTTAATCGTGGATTCGCATCCGATTCATTGCCGCGATTTAGTGAGATTGGTCAACTGTCTGGTATATCCAATACGGACTGGAGTTGGTCACCTTTTTTTATCGATTTCGATAATGATGGACTAAAAGATATTTTCGTAACAAACGGTTATCTCAGAGATTTCACAAACATGGATTTCATGAAGTATACCAGTACCGTGTACAACGATGCTAAAGTCGCGAACCAACAGGTAGATTATTTAAAGCTTATCCAACAGCTGCCGGTTACGAGATTAAGCAATTATCTTTTCAAAAACGTTGACGGCATCAAATTTCAAAATATTAGTGAGCAGGCTGGGTTGACAAGTGAAGCGGTATCCAACGGTGCTGCATATGCTGATCTCGACAACGACGGTGATATGGATATCGTAACGAACAATCTGGATGGTCCAGCCACAGTCCTGAGGAATAATCAGAATGAACTTGCAAAACACAATTTCCTGAAGGTCAGGTTAAAGGGATTATCGCCAAACACATATGGTATCGGTTCAAAAATTATGGTAAAAACGGACTCTATCGAAATTTGGCAGGAGGCATTCTATACAAGGGGTTATGCATCCAGTGTAGAGCCACTGTTGACAATCGGTGTTGGTCATGCATCGCGCTGCGATCTAAGAGTGATAT
>CAMLER010000700.1 GCA_946478915.1 uncultured Chryseolinea sp. | reverse complement strand
GTTATTAGTTATTAGTTATTAGTCGTCAAGTTAGAAAAGGAATCAAGTTAGAAAAGGAATAAGGAATAGGGAATAAGGATGTCGTCGCAAAGTGAGCGCCTTATTCCCAATTACCTATCCCCTCCTTCCAAAATCTCAAACATGACAAAGTAGGATTAGTTATTAGTTAATGGCAAATCCATACCCACTACGGTATTCCCTGTCCCCTCCTCCAGCGCAAAGCAGTGCCGAATGTTGACTTACTCCAGATGACCTTCAACAACTACTTTCGTTTATGCTGAAACATCCATGACAAAAAAGCGGGGTCTGAAAAGGCATTGTCCCAGCTATTGTGATTAACACCGGGATACTCGGTATACTTATTTTTTACTTTTAATGATTTCAGCTTGTCCACCATTTCGCGCGAAAGGTCAACATCTACTACAGCATCGTCAGCTCCGTGAAAAATCCAGAACGCGGTTTTCTTTACACGTTTATCATAAGCGTTTGTATCGCCGCCGCCGCAAATAGGCAATGCAGCTGCGTACAAGTCGGGATACCGATAAATACTTTCGAACGTTCCCATCGCACCCATCGATAGTCCGGTGATGTAAAGCCGTGATTTATCAATTGCTTCCTCATTTGAAATCTTTTTCACCAATTCATTAGCTGCAACCAGCGGCCATTGCGGATCTGCCGTGTAGTCAAAACTAATATCGAAAGGTTGCGTTGACCGATCAATTTTAGCGGCTGCCCAATACGAACCTTCCGGACATTGTGGAACCAGAACGATTGCCGGAAAACTCTTGCGCTTACTTTCTTCCAGGAAAAGTTTCGCTCCGTGCACCAGCTGTTTTTCATTGTCGTTTCCTCGCTCACCTCCTCCATGTAATAAGAGAATCAGCGGATATTTTTTAGTCTTGTCATAATTATCCGGGTATAGAATGCGATAAGGTAAAATATTACCTGCGGATTCGAATTCCTTCCTGAGATACGGTTTAAATAGCGGATCCGTTGGCTTTAAATATCCCAGCATATCAAGCCATTCTGTAAATCTATCGATCCAGCGGTCGGTGGGAATATTTTGCGCTTTCATTCCAAATCCGTGGTCACCTCTGGCATACATATGAATTTCGGCATCCTTTTTTGCGCTTAGCCAGGCGTTGTAAAGTTCCATGCTGTGTGGAGCGAGTCCCAATCCGTCATTAGATGCGGCCAGGACGAATAACGGAGGCGCATCCTTTGCTACAACTCCCATCATTCTTTTTGGAAAATACGGATAGACCGGTGCTGCAAAATCCGGCCTGTTTTCACGCGTATAATCAAACAGTGTCCCAGAAGTCACCGTACCTCCAGCGGAGAATCCCATTATTCCTATGCGATTAGGGACCACATTATATTCCTCAGCATGTTTGCGTATATATGCAATTGCCTCTCTTGCATCGGCTATTGCCATTGGAATAGCGGCCGCGAGAGACTTCTCGAAGTCCTCATTACCCCATTTTGCCTGTAGTTCTTTGACGGGATCATCGGTTGTAATCCGCGCCAGTCTGTATTTCAATACGAAGCATGTAATACCTTTTTTTACGAGCGCCTGTGCAACATCATTTCCTTCATTATCGATTGCAAGAATATGAAATGCTCCTCCGGGTGCGATAACCACTGCTGCTCCATTTGCCTTTCCCTCTTCAGGTTGAAAAACGGTAAGCGTAGGTTTGCTGACATTATATACGACCTTCGTTTGCCATGTATTATTTTGATTTTCTTGTTCAGACCAGGTCCATGACTCCGATCCGGGCGCAGCGCCATCATAAAGTTCGATTACTTTCTGCTGAGCCAGCAAATGGGTTGTGAGAGCAAAACACTGAAGAATAAGAACGACAAATAATTTCATTGGTAAGCGCGTAAATTAAAACTGTAATCAAAAAGAAAAATACAAAAGTTTTCATAAGGACTCCAGTGATTTTACATATCTGCACCTGTCATTGGAAAAATAGGAGTCAACGTTTTTCTTTCAGGCGTTAAGACGCATAAGTTTTTATGGATCCCGGCGTTATTATGGTCCAAACGGTAATCCTGCGATGCGTAGAGTTCTTATCATTATTCTTTTTTGCACTGGTGGCCCTTTTGCTGATGCACAAACCTTTACCCGTGAAAACGTGGTCGGAACATGGGTTTCTACCGAAGTTTCCTTTTCGAAAGACAGTGAAAAGGGACATCTTGAAAACGTTACTTTTGAAAAAGCCAGGCGTGGTCTTGTCAATTCCAAGTTTATTTTTGGTCGTAACGGATTATTTCTAATCCAACTGCCAGGCAATGCGCCATCGGAGTTCCGCGAGCTGGAAGTGATGAACAACAAAATGTGGCATATACGAACGAAAGAACAAAAGCTTTTTGTCGGAACACTAGACGAAGACCTGATGATGATCAACGTGAAAATTTCAAGCGGATCCTATTATTTTTTGATCGAAGACACGCCTTTGATCTTGAAGATGGAGAAGCGAAGTAGATGAAGGTAATCGGTAAACAAGTGATTGGGTAATCGGTTGACAATCGGTATCTGGCCCCACGTGCAGTTATTTTAATTACAAACGGAGCACCTGTAGATCGCCTGTGCCAGCAGGGAGGTGATCGGGTAAACAGACCCTACCTTCTGCAGCGGCTTTGTTAGAATCAAAGTTTCGCAAATACCAATCGAGCGCACATCAATAACTAACCCTACTTTGTCAAGTTAGAAAAAAGGAATAAGGAATAAGGTATAGGGGTGCGACTGAAGAAGATTTCAATTTCTTTTCCTATGGTGGAATTACATGCCAAACCCAATGAAAGATATTTTAGTTATTAGTCCTACTTTGTCAGCTTACACATTTACATAATAAGGAT